>LUSG01000124.1 GCA_001629395.1 Gammaproteobacteria bacterium REDSEA-S15_B12
GGGAATAATATTTGAGGTAATTGAAATTAAGGAGAAACTCGGATGTGTGGATTTATAAGTTTAGGAACCTACACCGTAGGACGCTTCTTCATGGGTCAGCTGGCGTAGTCTTTAGAGAACTCTTCTAACTCATCTCGTAAGGAGAGTTGCATGACTGAGAGCGATAGTCCTACGTTTGCGATCATGGGCAGTGGTGGTATGGGGGGATATATTGGTGCCAAGCTCAGCCAAGCAGGTTATCGGGTCTCTTTTATAGCGCGCGGGGCTCATTTAGAGGCCATGCAGAACAATGGATTGAAGATTGAAGGACCTGACGAGACTTTTGTTGTTGCTCCAATCCGAGCAACGGGTGATCCCAAAGATATCGGTCCAGTGGACTTTGTCATTTTCTGCGTCAAGCTTTGGGATACAGAAGCTGCGGGCGATCAGTGTAGAGATTTGATTGGTCCCGATACAGCGGTCTTATCCATGCAGAACGGTGTCGACGCGGAACCAATTCTTAGCGGTATCTTGGGCTCTCAACATGTCATGGGAGCGACTTCAGAAATTGGTGCCAACATCATCGAACCTGGATTTGTCCGGCGTTTTACACCCTTCGCAATCATCCGATTCGGAGAGTTTGATCAACGCCGTTCTGCACGTTCGATTCAATTTTCTGAAGCTATTACTGCTGCCGGACTCGGAGCTGAACATGTCGATAGCATCAGCCTGACAATATGGGATAAGTTCTTGTGGCTTGTTGGGGCTAGTGCCTTGAACTGTGCTACTCGTCAACCGTTTGGTCCCGTCCGCGAAGATCCGGATACCAGAGCCTTGCTGAGGCAGATTATGGAAGAGGTGATGTCTGTTGCAAATGCCAAAGGCATTCCCCTTACGAATGAAAACATCGAAACGCGATTGGACTACATTGACAGCTTACCCGGCCAGGCGAAGGTATCGATGGCTCTTGATCTGGAACGCGGAAATCGCCTCGAGTTGCCGTGGCTGTCTGGCGCAGTTGTGCGAATGGGCCAGGAACTACGCGTTCCTACACCCGCAAATCGCGTGATTTGTGCTGCCCTCAAACACTATATAAATGGAAATGTATGATTTAATGGTGCATCCGGAGTGCTTCAAACCTGGTACCGCGATGGTGCCATTTACGATACGAGGTCCGTGCTCTTCGTCGTAGTGTGCAACCTGGTATGGAGCCGATATCCAGGCACCACGGCTAAGGTTGGGGTTAAGGGTGGCTCCAACGTGGACACAGGCTGCTGCGATGATGTCACCACCCCATGAATCGTCGCAGCTCGTTGGTGTGTTCGTTGCCTCACACAGGTCGCGAATTGCGCGCATCGCACTGATGCCACCGACCCTTGTAAGCTTCATACCGAAACCGTCAGCCAATCCAGTACCGATGGCTGTGGCAATGGTTGCCAAGTCGATTGCACACTCGTCTAGGAGCAAGGGATGCCGCAGATGCGGTCGCGCAATAGCGCACTCGGCGTAAGTGGCGCAAGGCTGCTCGATGGCCAGCTTAAGATGTGCGCATGCTTGCGATACCTGAATCGCCTCGCCAACGGTCCAACCCCGGTTACAGTCGACGAACAGATCGACGCCGGGTTGGATGGTCTGGGTCACTGCATGTATTGCTGCGATGTCTTCATTGATGTGACGTCCGCCAGCCTTTAGCTGTAGTTTCGTGTGCCCTGCGTTCTGCAGGTCTTGAGCGAGCGTCGCCGAGTCTTCGGGCGTCCCAATTGGAATGACGTGATAGGTCGAAACGGGGTCCATGCGGACTCCGCCGAGTAGATCGCATACCCGCTCGCCATAGGCCTTACCAGTGAGATCCCAACAGGCAATGTCGACGGCAGACTTAGCACCGTGACCTCCATCCATCGTCGACTCCATTGCATCGTGAACCAGACCGAGTCGACGCGGATCAAGACCGATTAACGCCGGTCCCAATAGAGCGAGATCAGCACGGATGCTGCCGGCATGTTCGGATTGAGCTAGTGGGCCAGTGGGACAGATCTCACCCCAGCCGATGTGGGCGGTATCGGTCAAAATCTGCACGATGGTTGTATCGGGATCACCTATAGCTGCGCTCGACATGTTGTAGCCAGATGCCATGGGCAGTCGCTTACTGTAAACACGCACCTCGGTGATTTTCATGAGGTCACTCCGTTGGGAGCTAAGATTAGCTTGCCGTCAACCACGAACTACTATAGTTGACATGGCTTACATTTGTGGGGGATATATTTCTCTTAAGTTCGAGAAGTCAGGCCAACATTAGCACCCGATTTCGGTTGGGTCTTTTCCATTTGGCTCGCCTGTGAGAAAACCATACCCGGTCGTTCGTCGAAACTGTAAAGGATATTTACTCTCGGGTGGGTGGTTTGTCCGATTGGTGTCACCCTGTGACAAGAGCGCCGACCTTTAAACAACACAAAAGTACCAGCCTCGATTGCTGGTTGATCGGCAAGTGAAGATGATCCCTCAAACAATTTCTGGATACCCCCATAGTTCTCATCGACTTCGTCACGTATATAGGGTGCATATTCAAAATGACCGCCCTCATCGGCCGGCTGCAACATCAGGGAAACCACACCATCGTTGGTATCAAAATGCCAGGCCAGTTCGTCCCCGGTCTGCATAATATTGGCCACAATAGACAAATAAGGGTCAGCAGTCCGATAGAGTGTCTCAAATCCGAGCACCTGTCGTACAAATTCAGTGAGCGGCGGCCATTCAAAAAGCTGACTGATTAGCGCCATCTTGTTGAACTGGTCGTATAACAGGTATCCATACCGGTTCCAGTGCAGAGCTCGGCGGGGGTGGCCATCTGGAAAATCTAAGTTGTACCGCCATGAGTAGGGTGTCCGCTCGTGTTCTGCACGATAGGCACTAGGCAGTAAGTCATCTATCTCAGTCTTCATAACCATTAGTGTTTCGGGTGAGACAAAATTTTCTAATGTGCACAGTGCATTTTTGTCGAGATCTTGTCGGCACTTTGTCACCAGCGCCTGCGCAGTTGGGGATTGGATGTCTTGGATCGGATAGGAATCCAGATTAACTAAATCGGTTACTTTCACCAGATGCTCCAAAATGCCTCGTAAGACATAGTACCTTTTCAGGCTACTCCTAAACTCCATGATTTAAAGACACGCCCGAAGAAAATCTAACGCCCGACTACCTGGTCCAAATACGGTTACTCAAATACACACTTCAGCGTATAAATACTGGAATAAGTGTACTACGGCTCTCCTAAATTATTCTGAGTTTTGGAGGGTTTTACTACTGCTTTGAGGAGTTTCTTTGCTTTCTTTGGGAGTATTGTTTAAGACTTCTAGGAGTTACTTCGACAGGTTTGTGTCTGTAGTACCTATAGGCCCATAGGTCGGGTTAATCGTGTTCACGAATAATGTACTTACTGTCCTCCAGAATGAAACTAGTCCTCTTCCATACGTTGGTCGCTTCTCTATAGATAAATCCAGTAGATTTATCTGCCATACATAGCCAATGTTCTGCTTTTGCGACACCACAAAGCAGGAACAGACAGAAGAATGTTGAGATGTATTTCACTACAAGACCAATGCCACACTAATCCCCTGTACGGGATCAGAAATGAACAATTAAGTTGTTCGTATAAACCAGAAGTAAGCGAACAACTGTTCGGCGCCGGTTGGTGTCCGGTGCGTTTCGTTGATGGTTTCAACCAGCCGAAAGGATTCTCCCAGAGTCGCTGAGATCTTTTCCGCATCGTACTGCACCACATCCAGGCCGCTGCACTTGTCTGGACCACCTACTGCAAACGTCGCGAGGATCAGGTGCCCCTGCGGTACCAGCGTTTTATTCAATCGGCTCAGGTAGGATTGCCGATCACTTGGATCGACCAGAAAATGAAACGTTGCCCGGTCATGCCACAGGTCAACCGGGTGTGAAAAGGAATACGTCGTGATGTCCCCATGGTGCCATTTTAGTTTTGTTGCTTTGGTGCCCAAGCGTTTGCGAACCAGTGATAGTGCATGGGCGGAAGTATCCAGCACCGCGAGGTTGTCGTACCCACTGAGCAGCAACTGGTCAACCAGGGTGGAGGTGCCGCTTCCGATATCTAGCAGTGCGGCGGTTGTGGGTAATCCTGTCTTTTCGATCAGATGGTGTGAGAGAGTCGCCTGGGGTTGGTACCAGCTGACTTCGAAACAGGTTTTTGTGTTGTAAACCTGTTCCCAGTGCCGCTCCCTCGTTTCTGTTTGCATCGGCAAATGTATCGGTGCCTTGGCCATGCTTTTTGTTATCCTTTTATATCACCGACGTACTTGTTTTCACAGGCAAACCTATAGCCCGAAACAATTGTGAAACCTTTGAATCAGGTCGTCTTGGCAGGTGGATAAAGCAAAACTCTTTCCAGCACTTCCCGGAACACAGAATAATAGTGACAAGTCTACAACGAACTTCGATTTTAATCTGAAATTCACGGAGTTTTGTTTCAGTGTTTGGGAGGTGCTTTAGGATGCACGGGAGCAACGGAACTACTGGTGCTGGTCCATGCATTTGACCATAATCAGCCCAGAACTAATTGAGATTCGTAAGGTGCTTTGCATCCCTCTGAAACTTAACTTTTGATGAGGCAAAAAATGGACCGCTGGCTTGAGCTTTCAAATGGTCATAGGGTCTGGACAAAAACTGTGGGTGACGGGCCGGGACTCCCTCTATTGCTGCTTCACGGCGGCCCCGGCGCTGGGCATGATTACCTGGAACCGCTCGAAGCACTTGGCTCCGACCGTCCGGTCATCTTCTATGACCAGCTGGGTTGTGGAAGGTCGGAAAAACCCGAAAACCGCGCGTTGTGGACCATCAGAGCTGGGGTGGATGGCTCGGTATCGAATACATGCTTCGGCAACCGGCCGGGCTGCAGAGTTTTGTGCTGGCGTCCACCTCATCATCGATCCCGCAATTCTCTGCAGAATGTGACCGGCTGATTTTCGAGCTGCCTGAAGAATATAGGAATGCGCTGGAATACCATGGAGCTCGGGGCGAGTTCGAACACGAAGTATATGCTGCGGCAGAGGAGGTTTTTTATGGTCGCCATTTATGCCGGTTGGAAGAATGGCCGGATTGCATATTGCGTTCGATGGCAAATCTGCATCACAACACGGTCTATGAATCGATCAACGGACCGAATGAATTCACTACCATCGGAAATTTGCGTTACTGGGACCGCACGCCAGACTTGGGTCAAGTCAAGATTCCGGTCCTAATTACCTGTGGGCGTTATGATGAGTTAGGCCCCGCCTGCGCTGCCACGTTGCAGGCTGGTATCCCTAATGCAGAGATGGTTGTCTTCGAGGAGTCAGCGCACGTTGCACATATCGAAGAGCCAGAAGCCTATAGAAGGTGCGTGTCAGAATTCTTAATGCGAAATGACGATTAGTTAACAACGGTCACATTGATTGTTAAATGATCGCCTGGGTCATTAGTACTGCCGGTTCTACGGTACTGGCGGTAGTTACCGAGTACGCCAACGAGTGTTTCTACTGCTGACATGACCTAGTCTTCGTAAGCATGTGGAAGGTGAAATTCACGGAGTTCTCCTTTCCTTTGTGCCTGTCTGAATTCTGTCTTGCTTTTTGGGGTCAGGGGTCTAGTTGTGCATCTTGGCGCCTTTGGTGATCTTGTCGACCAGTTTCTTTTCCTCGCGCAGTGCGAGGCCGACGATCGGCAGGTCTTCGGGTTGCCGGGCCCTGACGGTCTCCCGGTTGGCCGCATCATGGCCAGTCGCAAACATGTCCTCTATAT
>LUSG01000125.1:0-4520 GCA_001629395.1 Gammaproteobacteria bacterium REDSEA-S15_B12
GCCCACTTAAGTGCCTACGGTCGCACAGGGCCGCGTGCCAACTGGCCGGGTTATGATTACCTGATGCAGGCCGAGGCTGGTTTCCTCTCGCTGACCGGTGAACCAGGGTCTCCCCCGGCACGCTTCGGGCTGTCGGTGGTTGACTTCATGACGGGGCTGGGACTGGCTTATGCCGTGCTCGCCGGACTCACCGGAGTACGGGTCAGCGGTCGGGGCCAGGACATGGACGTCAGCCTGTTCGATTTTGCCCTCAGTACCACCAATTACCTTGCGACCTGGTATCTCAACAAGGGTGAGAGCCAGCAGCGCTTGCCTCGATCTGCGCATCCATCGCTGGTGCCCTGTCAGCTCTACCGCACTGGCGACGGCTGGATCTTCATCATGTGCAACAAGGAGAAGTTCTGGACTGCCTTGTGCGATGCGCTTGGGCATGCGGAGTGGAAAGGCGACTCGCGTTTCCGAACATTCACTGAGCGCCTGGAGCACAGAGACGAGATCACAAGAATTCTCGATCAAGCGCTGTCTGAGCGATCGACGGAGCAATGGCTCGAGATCCTATCCGGTACCGTGCCGGTCGCGCCGGTCAATGATATTGCTCAGGCGCTCGATAACCCGTTCGTGGCTGGGGAGGGCCGCTTGCAGTCACTCACTCATCCGACCGATGGCACCTACCGGATGGTTGCCAACCCTGTTCGAAGCAGCGAGGGTGAGACTCCGTCCCAGCCTGCGCCAGGTTTGGGCCAGCACACCAACGATCTTCTGGACGAACTGGGCTACAGCAAAGAGCGTATAGACGGGTTGCGCGATAAAAACATAATATGAGCATTCAATCTCCCTAAAGGTTTGGAATCATGAAAACAGGCGTTTTTATATTTTCCACGGAATACTCGATTCGGATGGTCGACCTTGCCCGTGCTCTGGAAGAACGAGGCTTCGAGTCATTGTTTGTGCCCGAACATACGCACATCCCGCTCAGCCGCCGAACACCGTTTCCAGGGGGTGAACCGTTACCCCGGGAATATTCCAACACCTTGGATCCGTTCGTCGACTTGACGGCGGCCGCTGTCGTGACCCGGACGCTGCGTATCGGTACTGGAATCTGCCTGGTAAGCCAGCGTGACCCTATCGTGACGGCGAAAGCCGTCGCCAGCCTGGATCTGATTTCCGAAGGGCGGTTTGAGTTTGGCATAGGCGCCGGATGGAACCAGGACGAATTGCAGAACCACGGCACCCGGTATGAAGACCGGTTTCGGGTCATGGTCGACCGAGTTAAAGCCATGCAGGCTATCTGGACCGGGGAAGAGGCTAGCTACGATGGAGAATTTACACATTTTGAGCCTGCCTGGTCATGGCCCAAACCGGTACAGAAACCCCATCCTCCCATCCTGTTAGGTGGTGAGACCAAGTACAGCCTGAGACGGGTGATGGATTTCTGCGACGGCTGGATGCCCCGTGGGAACTTCATGGCCGATCCCAAAACGGTGATGGAAGAGTTGCGCGGCTATGCCGATGAAGCGGGTCGAGACATGAATTCCATCGCTGTCAGTGTGTTTCGAGCGCCTCCAAAGGCGGATTACTTGGCCAAGTGCCGAGAAGCTGGTGTCATGCGAGTACTCCTGCAACTGCCGTCGGCAGACCAGGACGTGGTGATGCCGCTGCTGGATCAGTACGCCGCTTTACAGGGCGTGTGATCGGGAATCCAGTCTCTTGTGATCCGCCGGTGGCGACCGGATGATTGCTTAGAGATTGGAGCTTCTCATTCGCCAACGCGGCTGATATGTTGTCGATAGCGTAGAACGAGGAAAATACCATGGATTTTGGAATGACTATCCCCACGCGCGGGCCGCTGGCAGAACCGCAAACGATCGAACAACTGGCCAGGCGCGCGGACCAACTCGGATTTGCCTACCTTGCTGTCCCTGACCACATCGTAGTGCCGAGGAAAATCGACTCGCGCTATCCCTATTCACCTTCAGGCAATTTTCCAGGGTCCGAGTCAGGATCCTGTCTCGACCAGTTCAGCGTGCTTACCTTTCTCGCTGCAGTGACCGCGGGGCCTCGCCTGGTTACGTCGGTGACTGTGATTCCGCATCGGGGTGCTCTGGAGTCGGCCAAGTTGGTGGCGAGCATCGATGTACTCTCACATGGGCGCATGACACTCGGTGTCGGGGCGGGATGGATGCGGGAGGAATTCGAAGCGCTCGGTGCGCCGTCGTTTGATCAGCGCGGGCAGGTAACCGACGAGTACCTGGAGGCATTCAAGATTCTGTGGACTGAGGACGACCCGGTTTTCGAAGGAGACTTTGTCCGTTTCCGGAATATCAGCTTTCTCCCCAAACCAGTGCAGAAACCCCATCCGCCGATATGGGTCGGGGGCGAGAGCGGTCCGGCATTGCGGCGTACAGCACGGTACGGGGACACCTGGTATCCGATTGGTAACAACCCCCGTTTCCCGCTGGGTTCGATCGACCGGTTTGCCGAGCGTGTTCAGCGCCTCGGTGAGATTGCTGCTGAAGAAGATCGGGATCCGGCGAGCATTTCGCTGATCTACTGCGCGTTGTGGTTCGATGAGCACAAGACCCTAACTCTGGATGACGGCAGCCGCCATCTTCTGAGCGGGTCAGTCGAACAGATCGTTGAGGACGTAGGGGCACTTGCCGAGAGTGGCGTACAGGGACTGATGCTCAATTTCCAGCGGGACACGCTGGAGCAGTCCCTCGACAGTATGCAGCACTTTGCCGATGTCATCCGCCCGGCACTTTGAACCTGTCACCTGACTACAGGCAGGCTCGATTCGATTTGAACCTTGACCGGTCCGGTACCGAAAGCTCTGTATTGTCTGACACGAGTACTTCATAATGCCCGACCAATTTACTACAAGTGAGGCAACTGGTGAGTCCCGCAGAAGCTGCGCCGCCGGCCTCGGTTTTGATTGCCACAGACTTTCATCAAGTAGTAATTCTGGTATTGTTCGCGCTTGAAAGTTTTGGCTTTGCCTCTATTCAGGCGGGACGGTCCCGCGTAGACACATAACCATGGTGCATTTAGCATTTTTATACCCGTTCGGCGATTCGGAGTGCACCCAACTCCGGGCACGAGTATGACCCAAGATCTGACAAAACAAGTTCAGGAGCGTTACCACAGGCTGCTTGACGAGGGCGCCGACCCGAACGAGTGGGCGTACGCGTGGCGTTCGGAGTACAACCGAGGCGGGTTCAAAGCAGTCGATTTCCTTATGGAAGAGGTGGTCAATCCCGGGAAGTGTATCGGTTGTGCTCCGGTTGATGTTTTCGATTATGAGAACGAGAAACCGGTCGATGTGCGAAACAGTGCCTGTGTTTTTTGCGAGTTGTGTGTAGATGTCTGTCCCGTTTTACGGCCAACCGATCAGGACCTGACTCGTCAGATTGAATTGCGCCAACCCGTTATGGACGACGGATTTGGGCCTTATGCCTACGGCGTACTCGCGCGTACAACAAAGGACTACATATTGGAAGCCGGCCAGGATGGCGGTATCTGTTCAGCGCTGGGTGTGCACGGTATGCAAACAGGGCAGTTAAAGGGCATGGTGGTGGGTAATGAAAATCCAGAAAATCCGCAGATGGGCTACGCCCATCTGGCGACTACGCCTGAGGAAGTGATTGCCAGCGCCAGGTCGCGTTATTCCTACCAACCAAATACACTGGCGCTGGTCGAAGCCATGAAGCGGGGTATCGCGCCGCTGGCAGTCGTGGGTGTGCCGTGCCAGGTCGATGGTGTGCGGCAGCAGCAATTCTCCAGCATCCGGCTGGATGTGGCTGAATGGTACAGGCAGAACATCGGGTTGGTGATTGGACTGTTTTGTTCTGAGGCCTTTACCGAAAAGGGTATGGACTCGCTTGCAGACGATCTGGGCGTATCCAAACGCGATGTTAGCAACATTAATATCAAGGGCCGGCTTGAGATTAAGCTGCGTGATGGCCGAGAAGAAACTCGTTCGCTTAAAGCGTTTGGTAAGTATGCCAGGCCTGCCTGTCTTTACTGTATGGATTACGCCGCTGACAATGCGGACATCGGACTGGGCGGTATCGGACTCAACGGCTGGACATTTACGGTCATTCGAACGGAGGCCGGGCATCAGGCCTGGCAGGCACTGTTCGAGGCCGGCTGGGTGGAGACCAAGGAACTCTCCGAGATGCCTAAGGCCAAAGAACTTTTGAGCCGTCTCTCCCGTTATAAACGCAACCGGCCTTTGCCTGCGCTGATGCCAACTCATTTAGAGCGTGAAACAATCGGAAATCTCGATCCCAAGCACTATTACCGGGGTTGGGAGGATGGTCATTCTGCAAAAAACTGGCGTCCTTTGCCTCCGCCTCCGCCAAAAAAGAAAAAGACAGCCGCGAAGAAACAAGGAAACGATTCATGAGTGCGTCCCGACCACAGCTTGAGGATCTAAGCATCATTGTCTCGGGTCAGGGAGGCGATGGCTCACTGACTGTTATCAATATACTGGCAGACGCCTTACGATCAGTCGGATTTCG
>LUSG01000125.1:4543-12825 GCA_001629395.1 Gammaproteobacteria bacterium REDSEA-S15_B12
GCGACTTTGCGAGCATCTAAAGATGAACATCTAGCGATCGGTAGCCAGATCGATTTGATTGTGGTGTTCGACCACTCTGCGATAGAAAAGAATGCTCACAGGCTCAATGATCGCAGCGTCGTGATTCACGACAGTTCTGGTGGTGAACTACCACCCAACAGTGGTGTGCCTGAGGGAGCACGGGTGATTGGGATTCCATTCAGCCGGCATGCAATCCGGGTTTTTCGGCAGGATATTTACAAGAACAGTGTGTCATCGGCAGTCATCGGCCGCTTGATCGGATTGCGTGATGACGATATGCACCAGTCGTTCGAGAAGCGATTTGGCCGTCGGGGGGCACAGGCGCTCGAATACAATCTGGATGCTTTGAAGCTCGGTCACGAACTTTCCGACGAGGCCGGGCTGACAGCCGACAACGGTCTTTATGAGATCGTCGGTGCCGATCCCCACCCCCAGATGCTCATTACCGGCAACGAAGCAGTGGCATTCGGTTTTATGGTTGCGGGAGGACGATTTTTTGTCGGGTATCCCATAACGCCCTCGACGGACATCATGGAGTGGCTTGAAAAATGGTTGCCCAAGTTCGGTGGAATCGTACGGCAGGTTGAAGACGAACTGTCGGTGGTGAATATGGCAATTGGCGCAGCGTTGACGGGCACGAGAACGATGGTTGCAACTTCAGGGCCCGGGTTGTCTCTGATGCAGGAAGGTATCGGCCAACTGGGAATGGCAGAAATTCCGCTGGTCATTGTTGATTCCCAGCGCAGTGGTCCCAGTACGGGCATGCCGACCAAACCTGAGCAAAGCGATATAAATTTACTGGTATATGGGGGCCACGGAGATTTTCCTCGCGTCGTGCTTGCCCCCAGTACACCAGAAGAATGTTTCGGCATCACCGTAACGGCCTGTAATCTGGCAGAGCAGTATCAGGTTCCAGTATTTATCGCCTTGGATCAGGGGCTGTCACAAAATCTTGCCACCATTGAACCGATCGACCCTCAGCAGGTCGAAATCAATCGTGGTGATCGCCTGGATGCGGACGCACTTGCAGCCATGAAAACCTATAAGCGTTATGCATTTACCGAAAACGGGGTGTCGGCTTTTGCACCGGCAGGAACGCCAGGAGGCATGTCCCTGGTAACCGGAAACGAACACGATGAGTTTGGACAGGTGTCCACAGATGCCAGAAACCGCATCCGTATGATGCATAAGCGTCAAACGAAATTGCGTACCATGCAGCCGGATTTACCATCGGCGATCACCCACGGCAGCGATACCGCTGATGTTGGCCTAATTGGTGTGGGCATGACTTACGGCGTGATTATAGAGGCGCTGGAAATTCTTGATGATAGGGGTATATCGGCTCAGTACCATCAACCGCGAACGTTGTGGCCAATGCTAGATGAGACACCGGAATTTACCCGGTGCACAGGCTGTACCATCGTTGTTGAATACAATGCAACGGGACAACTAGCTCGGCTTATTGCTGCCCATGGGGGTGACGAGTCAAACATTCACAGTATCCTGGGTTTTGACGGTGTGCCTCTGCGCGCCCACGAACTGGTCCAGAGAGTCATTGAGATCCTGGATTCAAGGAGGCACAAGGTCGCATGACAAAGACTTTTACTCCTACCCGACCGATCTGGTGCGCAGGCTGTGGTGATTTCGGCGTGCTGGAGGCATTAACACAAGGATTGGATGAGTTGGCAGTCCCGGAACATCGGCGTGTGATCATTGCAGGTATAGGTTGTTCTGGGTCGCTGCAGAACTATCTATCTTGTTATGGCTACCATGCGCTCCACGGTCGCGTTCTACCGACGGCGACCGGGTGCAAACTCGCCAATCCCGACCTGACGGTCGTTGCAGTCGGGGGTGATGGTGACGGTTACGCAATTGGCGGCGGGCACCTGGTTCACGCGTTTAAGCGTAATCCTGGAGTTACCTATATCGTGATGAACAATGGTACTTACGGTCTGACTAAAGGACAGGCATCACCAACCAGCATGGCCGGCTTTCGGGGTAATATCGAAGAAGACCTGGACCCGGTTCTACTGGCCCTGAGTATTCCGGGTTCGACATTCATTGCCCGTGGTTATAGCGGTCAGCCCGCACAATTGCTGAACTTGACCATCGCTGCACTGAAACACACCGCTGCAGGATATGGGATGGCGTACCTTGAAGTGCTGTCTCCGTGCGTCACTTATAACGATACTTACCGTGAGTGGCGTACCAGTGTCTATAACATCGATGATGATGCCGACTACGATAGAAAAGATCGAGTTGCGGCATTTACCCGTATGACAGAATTGAGGGAGCAGGGGCGATTACCGCTCGGGTTGATTTACCAAGGTGAGCGACCAGCGCTGGAAAAGTTGGTATGTAATCCTGCGTTTGATCCGCCCGCTCGGCAGGATATTCTTGATCCCAGTCTTGTTGACGGTTACTGTGAAGCATTGCAGTCATTCATAAAATAAATGGACGGGTCAAACGACCTTTTGCTGACTGCTCTACCGGGTATTCCGCTGGTCGATTCAGACTGCGATATTGTTGATCTGGTTCTGGCAGCATTATCTGCACAGAATCTGACTTTAAAAACTGGGGATATCCTGGTCATTGCACAGAAGATTGTCTCGAAAGCGGAAGGGCGCATGGTCAATCTCGCCGAAGTCGAACCCGGCGATCAGGCGAAAGAACTCGCGCGCAAGACCTCTAAGGATCCCCGTCTGGTCGAACTGATCTTGTCAGAATCATCGGAAGTGTTGCGGGCTATCGATGAACTGATCATTGTTGCACATCGACTGGGAATTGTTCTGGCAAATGCCGGAATTGATGCCTCCAACGTGGCACCCTCCACTGCGGTCGAACAGGTGCTGCTGTTGCCAAAAGATCCCGATCGCAGTGCACGAGAATATCGCAGGCGTATCAAACAGCAGACCGGTAGCAATGTGGGTATTATTATTAACGACAGTGTGGGTCGGGCCTGGCGGCTGGGCACTACCAGCCTTGCCATTGGTGTAGCCGGTGTGACGGCGCTGGAGGATCATCGTGGAAAGCTCGATCTATTTGGTGTGCCGCTGAAGGTCAGTGAGGAAGCGGTTGCCGATGAATTGGCGAGTGCAGCAACTTTATTGCAGGGCCAGACTGCTGAAAAAAGCCCCGTGGTGTTGATCCACGGATTCACATCACGAACAGATGAGCAATCAGCTGCGTCGCTCATTCGCCCGCTTGAGCAGGATCTTTTTCGATGAACAGTGTTGATGCAGATATTGCTGATTATCGTTACGCGATTTTCTCGGGCGGCGTCGGTGGTGCCAAGCTTGCCCTTGGGTTTTATCTCGAGCAATCCAGCGAAGAGTTACTGGTCATCGGTAACGTGGGTGATGATTTCAACCACTGGGGTCTGCATATTTCACCGGATCTCGATACCCTGATGTATACCTTGGCCGGTGTCGCAGATCCGGATCGAGGTTGGGGTAGAGCACAGGAGTCGTGGACTGTACTGGATACTTTGTCCGATCTTGGTGGTATTGACTGGTTTCGTCTGGGCGACCGGGACCTCGCGGTACATCTTGAACGCTCTGTTCAGATGGGTGAAGGAGAAACCTTATCGACGGTCACACGGCACCTGTGCCGAGCGTTCGGCGTGACTGCAACACTCGTACCACCGACCAATGATGAGGTTCGGACCATGGTAGGTACTGCCGACCGGACGTTGTCTTTCCAGGAATATTTTGTCCGTGAGCGATGTGAGCCGCTGGTAACCGGTCTTCTTTATCAAGGTGCATCCCAAGCCACGTTGTTGCCGGAAATCGGTCGATCGCTTGCAGGGGATCGATTAGAGGCCGTGATACTGTCTCCATCAAACCCCTATCTGAGTTTGGATCCTATCCTTGAGATCGACGATTTGCGGCGCCGTCTGGCAGCATCACCTGCACCGGTTGTTGCTGTATCGCCGTTAATTCAATCCCAAGCCTTCAAGGGTCCAACCGCAAAAATTATGATGGAATTAGGATTTGCGGTCTCAACCTTGACGGTGGCTCAACACTACGCTGATATTCTAGACGGTATTGTGATCGACTCAGCTGATCGGGAGTTATCAGGCGCGATCGCGGATTTAGGCATTAAGGTGTGGATTACCGATACCAATATGGGTAACGAACAGGATAAGCGACGTTTGGCTGCCGAAGTGATCTCGTTTTCTGAGACAATAGCCGGGTAGTGTCTATCGAATACTTAGCGGGCAACGTAATGGCTGACTATTTTCCGTGGGCGATCCTGCCGTTGAAACCGGCTGCTGAGTCCAATACACGCCTGGGCCCTGTTTTGTCACCGCATCACCGCCGGGAGTTATATGAGGTTATGCTGGCTGATGTGCTGTCTGCGCTGACCGGTGTCCCAACGATAGGAGGCGTTCTGGCGATCACCAGTTGTCCTGTAGCAATGTCGCATCTCCGCCGCGCCGGTGCAGAGACGTTGCCAGACCCAGCTCATGGTGGGCTCAATGAAGCTATTGCCTACGGGTTGACTGAACTTGATCGACGAGAGATAGCTGGTGCATTTACGATTCCCGGCGATATACCGGTTGTGACAAGCGATGAGATTACTGGTGTGATCAGGTCCATACAGGACAATGGTTCGGCCACGATCGTGCCTTCACACGATGGTCAGGGAACTAACAGCCTCGCGATGAAACCGCCAACATTATTATCCCCCCGATTTGGACACAGCAGCAAAGATGCCCATATAGCCCTTGCCGGACAAAAGGATCTTTATCTAGAGTTGATGCCATTGTTGGGATTCGGATTTGATATCGATACGCCGGCTGACCTCAATCGGATGGCTGCGTTAAAGGGTCCATCCCAAACCAAGCGCTTTCTGGATGAGATCGGATTCTTAAAACGTACAACACAATCACCGGCTCCCGTACAGTCCGGGTTGGAACTTTCCGGATGACAGATCCCTCCGTTAATCTGGATCGCTTTTGGTCTCGACGACCTGGGCCTGAAGAAGCCCTGGCACTGGCGGAATTGCCGGTAGGGACTTCTTTGTTGGAACTGGCAGCAGCGCTTCGAGATCAGGGCTTTGGTTCTCTGGTCACTTATTCACCCAAGGTATTTGTGCCGCTCACGGAACTCTGTCGTGATGTCTGTCATTACTGTACGTTTGCCAAACGTCCACGACAGCTATCTAACGTATACATGACTGAGCATCAGGTGCTAGACATTGCGGGCAGGGGAGCAAGAGCGGGTTGCCACGAAGTGCTGTTTACATTGGGTGACAAACCCGAGTCACGATATCGTGCTGCGCGTGAGGCGCTGCAAGCACTGGGTTGTGAGAGCACAGTTGATTATCTCCTGAAGATGGCAGGACGTGTCGTGGAGCAGACGGGACTGTTGCCCCATATCAACGCCGGCGTTCTGTCAGCCGATCAGATGCTTGCGTTGAAGGAAGTTTCTGTATCGCAGGGCATTATGCTGGAGTCTGCGTCGGCGCGTCTGGCAGCGCCTGGCGGCCCGCACCATGGCTCACCGGATAAAGATCCTGCTATTCGCTTGGCAAATATCGCGCTTGCAGGGCAACTCAAGGTGCCCTTTACCACCGGAATTCTAGTCGGCATTGGCGAAACTCGTCTGGAGCGAATTGAATCGTTGCTAGCCTTGCGGGAATTACACGACCGATATGGCCATATTCAGGAGGTCATCATCCAGCCTTTCCGTCCTAAGCCTGGTACGCTAATGGCCGACCATAGTGGCGCTGATGACGATGAGTTGAAATGGTCGATTGCGGTTACACGAATTCTTTTTGGCCCGGAAATGAGTGTCCAGGCACCGCCAAATCTATCGCCAGACACAGAGATTGAACTGATTGCTGCTGGGATTAATGATTTTGGTGGTGTCTCCCCGGTAACTTGCGATCATGTGAATCCGGAAGCGCCCTGGCCACAGTTGGCGGTACTGAAAAAGAACACAGAACAGGCGAATAAGCTCCTGGCAGCGCGTTTGCCGATCTATCCCGGGTACATCTCAGCAGATTCGAGCTGGGTCTCGCCGCCTATCGCCAACGCGCTGTTGCGGCATGTAGATGCATCAGGGTTGGCCCGAACAGACAACTGGGTACCTGGAGAACTTACCAAAGCGCCTTTTAGTGTGGGCCAGTTTAAGAAGGTCCACAAAGGAAGTCATATCGGGCGTATTGAAAAGCGACTAGATCAGGGTCTGGAGTTGTCGGAGACCGATATCGTTCAATTGTTCAACGCCCGCGGTTCAGAGTTTGATGAAGTCTGTCAATTGGCGGACGAGCTCAGGCGCAGTGCGGTCGGTGACACCGTCACTTATGTGGTCAACCGTAACATTAACTATACGAATATCTGTTCTTATCGATGTGGATTCTGCGCGTTCTCAAAAAGTTCTACGCTTAAGGGTTTACGCGACAAGGCCTATGTTCTAGATATTGCTGAGATTGTCCGAAGAGCAGAGGAGGCCTGGGAACGAGGCGCAACGGAGGTCTGTCTTCAGGGAGGTATTCATCCTGATTTTACCGGCGAGACCTATCTGGAGATCTGCAACGCAATTCGTTCTGCGCTGCCGGCTCTGCACATCCATGCGTTTTCACCGCTTGAAATTCAACAGGGGGCGGCTACGCTCAAAATCTCTGTACGTTCTTTCCTCGAAAAACTTAAGGAATCCGGGCTATCTACGTTACCCGGCACCGCAGCAGAAATACTCGATGACGAGGTTCGCCGAATAATTTGTCCAGACAAGTTGACCACAAGTGAGTGGTTAGAAGTCGTAGAAACAGCGCACCAGTTGGAATTGCCAACCACAGCGACAATTATGTTTGGTCATGTCGATCAACCATACCACTGGGCAAGACATCTTCGCCGGATACGTGATTTGCAGGCCAAAACAAACGGGTTTACTGAGTTCGTACCCCTTCCCTTTATTCACCAGGAGGCGCCGTTGTACCGCCGTGATAGTTGTCGACAGGGACCAACATTTCGAGAAAGTATCCTGATGCACGCGGTTTCTAGAATTGTTTTGCACGGCCACATTTCAAATATTCAGGCTTCCTGGACAAAAATGGGACGCAGCGGCATTGCTCAGTTACTTAACGCCGGTGTAAATGATCTTGGCGGCACGCTGATGAATGAATCGATTTCTCGTGCGGCGGGCACGCGCAACGGCCAGGAACTGCCGCCACGGGAGATGGATCAGTTGATTGCCAGTGTTGGCCGAGAGCCGTTACAGAGGACTACGGCGTACGGGCGTCCGATTGGTGATCGCGTTCAGTCTTCTTATCGGGCTGAACCGCTGAAGGAACTCTATTTTGGGCCAGTATCGAGCAGTACTACTACGCCACAACCGACTGCTTGAACAATCTCGGGTAGGCTTAATGTCTTGATCGATTATTCCGGGATGGGTGTATGAGCCGATTGAGCCGGTTGTTTGTTCTGACCCGTTTCATTGGGTCACAATGTCAGATAAGATGATGACCGCAGTACTATTCGTTAATTGATTCAGGGGAGAGTGCAACGTGACCAGCGCAGCTGAGAGAAGTTTGATCGATAGAGATATCGCCCACCTAGTTCACCCACTTCACAACCAGGCCGCACATGAGTCCGCCAAAGTCTGGGTCGGTGGCAAAGGAGCTTACATTATAGATTCCGAAGGTAACGAGTACATCGATTGCCTGTCGGGGTTGTGGAACAATACCGCCGGTAATGGTCGGCCTGAACTCGCCGATGCAGCAGCCGCCCAAATGCGTCAAATGGGATTTGTCTCGGGTTATGCAGGTAGTTCAAACCCTCGTGCAATTGAATTATCGGAACGACTGGCTCATCTGACCTATCCGACTATCAATCATTTCTATCTGACCTCGGGTGGAGGTGAATCTACTGATAGTAATATCAAACTGGCCCGGTATTACTGGAAACTCAAAGGCAAGCCGGATAAGACTAAAGTTATATCCAGGATCTGGGGCTATCACGGCGTGACGCTGGCGGCGATGTGCGCAACGGGTATATCCACCTACTGGCCGATGTTCGAACCGAGAATCCCCGGGTTTTCACATATACCCTCTCCTTACCCTTATCTTTATGAAGCGCCAGAGGGCGTAAGCCAGGGTATTGCCGCCGCTGACGAACTCGAGAAGCAAATACTTGAAGAAGGGCCAGACACGGTGGCTATGTTTATCGCAGAACCGGTTCAGGGTGCCGGTGGTGTCATTGTGCCGCAGGAGGATTACTTCAAGCGGATTCGGGAGATCTGTGACCAGTATGAGGT
>LUSG01000126.1 GCA_001629395.1 Gammaproteobacteria bacterium REDSEA-S15_B12
CAGCAAAAACTCCTGGCCTACCAATGGATTATCGAATCCCGACATAGGCCAACAATCGACCCCAAGTGCTCGAGAAGCGGTAATGAAGTAAGTACCTTGTAGAGAGCCGTTTCGGAATGCAGCGATTTGCGATCCCGACGGGTCGTCCTTAAACGCTTGTTGGGTAGCTGGGCTTTGTGGGAAGGTTTTTCGGTATGCTTCCTGAAGTCGATGCCAAAGCTGATGATGCGAGTTGCTGGTGCTTTCATAGTTCGGAGAGCACTTGATTGATATTCGGCACATCAGTAGGCTTACGTACAATATTTATAGCTAATACATTCCAATAAATTAGGAGATAAAGATGTCTATCACGATAGCGAAGTTCCTAGATGTTGCGTCCGGGACGCAGGCTGGACAATTCACCATCGGTGACCGTGAGGTAGTTACATCGCTTGATGATCTCGACCCAATATACAAACGATTGATTGATGAGCCAGTCACAGCGATTGTTTCAGTGATGGGTCGTACAGGCCGCCCAAATCTCACCCCGGTATGGTTTGATTATTCCGGCAGTACCATCTATCTCAATCTTGCGACACATCGCAAGAAAGTTGACTGGCTACGTGAAAATCCGCAAGCGACATTTTTACTTATGAATCCAGAGAACACCTATCACTGGATCAGCATCAAGGCGACAGTCATACGAGAAGTATCCGAAGACGACCCAGAACAAGGCTCACGAGTGACTGCTCAGCTGGATCACATCTGGACCAAGTACACGGGTGCTGAACCACCTTATGGTTTACGTGATCCCAGTATGGACGAGCGACGGGTCTTGTTCGAGATGGGGGTCGACTCCGTTGCAACATTTGGTCAACCGTGATTGACCGCTTAAATCCGACTTTACGTAGATTAGCCACCCGATTACCTGCACGCTTGGATTTTACTATACGTAAACAGCCTAATTGATGTTGCATCAGATTAATCGGGGTGTTTATCCTACTAATTCTTGCCGACTAGAGGAGGAAAGAAATGAGCCTTAGCTCTCTAGACCATTGTTCAATCCGGACTGTCAAACTAGAAGAAACTAGGAATTTTTATGTCGATATGCTCGGGATGGTAGATGGGGATCGTCCTGACTTTCCATTCCCGGGTGCGTGGCTCTATGTGGATGGTGTGGCTGTCGTTCACATTATCGGCGTAGATCCCGACGATTCTTCCGGTCTTGCATCGTATCTCGGCGGTGAAATGAGTGCCGATGCGTTGGCAGGGTCCGGCGCATTTGACCACATCGCATTTCGTGCGAAGGATCCCAAAAATCTGATGACGCGTCTCAAAGAAAACGGGTATGAGTATCGTGAACGTGAAATTCCGACTATGAACCTGTTTCAGGTTTTCATTGAAGATCCAAATGGCATCACGATCGAACTCAACTACTGGGGTGAGGACCAAGCGGCTAGGTAAACTCCTACTGCTTGTATAACCATGTCTATGGTAACTACATCTATCCCAATGGTTGTAACCCGTGAAGATATGATCGAGCGGGCGATAGCTATGACACCAAAGCTGGCTGCTCGGGCGGCGTTCGTTGAGGACACCCGCACGATCCATCCTGACACGGTCAAAGATCTTTGGGATACCCATCTCTGGTCCATTCTGAAGCCGCGGCATTATGGCGGGCTCGAACTCGACTTTAGGACCGTCATCGATGTCGCTGAGCATATTGGGAGAGGGTGTGCATCTACAGCCTGGATCTACGGAAACCTAATTAGCCATGATTGGATGCTGGCGATGTGGTGTGCAAAAGCTCAAGAAACGGTATGGCGAGACAATCCTCGCGCGTTGATCGCTTCATCATTGGTCGCGCCTTCGGGAAACGCAAAACGAGTAGATGGTGGATACGAGCTTACTGGTCGATGGCCCTACTGCAGCGGAATTGATCCCAGCGATTGGATGATGATGGGGGCCATGATTGATGATGAAGGTCCGAAACGCCCAATATGGTTGGTGGTTCCGCGACCTGAGCTTGAAGAAATCGATACATGGCAGGTGATGGGTCTAGTCGGTACCGGTAGCCGGGATGTACAGTGTGAGGCAGTTTATGTTGCGGACTATATGACATTAGAACCTAAAGAAACCCGCGGTGGACCTACGCCCGGGACACCACATGTACCTGGATTACTCTATCAACTACCTGTTCTTGGATTGTTTCCTCATATTCTGGTTGGGCCTATGGTAGGAATGGCACAGGGTGCCTACGACGAATACGTTACTGAAATTCGTAAACGGAACTCGACGGCTAGCTCTGTTAAGTTGGCTGAGCAAACACAGATTCAAATGAAAGTCGCTGAGGCAGGTGCGCTAATACAATCAGCGAGGACTCTTGCATTGGATAACATACGTGAGGCAGAGCACATTGTGTCCAATAGAGTTCGGCCTGACGTCTTGACAAAGGTGCGCTGGCGGCGTGATGGTGCATATGCAGCACAAAACTGTGTCAAGGCAGTTCAATTGTTGCAATCGATAATTGGTGCGGCAGGAAACTTTCTAAGCAATCCATTTCAGCGGCGCTTCCGGGATATACACGCAGCTGGAAGTCAAATACAGGTCATTTTTGATATTAATGGGGCTGAGTTTGGACGAGTCGAGCTGGGTCTAGAGGCTGCCAATAAAAATATTTGAAAATATTATTGCGAGTCATAACCCACCCGCTTCCTGAGACAGAGACCGTGAGAAATGCTTTAGAGGCTTGGCTCGGACCAAGTTACTCGATGGGGTGATCTTCCACAGTGTCAAATTGACATAGATCATTACCGAACTGTGGCGTACACACAACGATCCTCAAAGGTTCCAATTTGCACTACTGTTAAGCCCTTAAAACAATAGGACTGAAGTTTTGAGTCGGTATATCTAGGAATACTGTTCAATTGGTGTAGTGAATTACTTATGTGATTGCCGCCAGCCAAAGTTTCTAGAGAGTTGTTGTGGGTCTCGAACAACAATCCTCGAAACTGTTTCAAATTAATTGGAGAATGGAGATGAACAAGACAATTGGCATCATTGGTCTCGGGCCAATGGGCGGGATCATTGCGACAAATCTGCTCAAGAATGATTTTTCGGTTGTTGGTTATGACCTTAAGCTCGAGTGTAGACGCGAACTTGAGGCCAATGGTGGCACCACCGTGTCGTCCACAACCGAAGTTGCCGATGAGGCTGATGTGCTGATTACTTCTCTTCCAGGTGCACAGGCGCTGGATACTGTGATAGATGATGTGTTGAAAAGCAACAGGCCCGACCACGTTTTGATTGAGACGAGTACGCTGACATTGGATCAGAAGCTTAAAGCTGCCGAAGACAGCCTCGATCTATGTGAGTGGTGACAACGAATTGTATGAGCGGTGTCTGTCAGTGTTTGAAGGCTTTACCGCGACATCTTTTTTTGTGGGGCCCCTGGGTAATGGTACGCGCATGAAACTGTTGGCCAACTACCTCGTTCATGTACACACCACGGCTGCGGCGGAGTGCATCGTGATGGGTGAAAAAGCGGGGCTTGCACCAGATCTCATCTACAAGGCGCTAAGATCCGGTGCCGGTGGCTCAAAGATGTTTGATGTGCGTGGTGCAATGATGGCTAAGTCGGATTACCGTGAAGGTGGTGGCACCATGTTTGACATATTTAAAAAAGACTCCGCCATCATTACCGAGTTCGCAGCTAGTGTTAACGCACCAATAGATCTCTATTCGGTAGCACGAGAAAAACTAAATTCAGCTATAGAACTTGGTTTCGGGCATCTGGATACTTCAGCCGTCTGCAAGGCCGTGGAGGTGGCGGCCGGAATTGACCGTCAGATGGTTGATTAGGGATCACGGTCGGTGGTACTAACGCTGCTATCACTCGTGGGTAGACAAATGGCCGAATACACTACGACCGTAGTCAGCAATCAAACTATGTTTACGGCCGGTAATCGATCGGGTGCTGAGTAGCCGGCCAGAACTGTACTTACTAGATAGAACGCGAATGTTGATAGTAGCGCCCTGGATTATGGTGCCAGTAACACTGAAATGCGGTTGGGATCCGATCTGGGCCTTGTTAATCGCTCTCCCAGGAATTTTGTGGAGTCGTGTAACGGCCGACGTATCGAGCTATTTCACTTATAGGCGAGGTTGAGTTCGAGATCGATTCTAGCTTGAATCAGCCAGAATCTGAGTTTGTTATCAATAAGTTAAATTAGGTCGGTCAGATTCGGCGTCACGGGGGACTAGCAAGGCTTGTAAATCTGGATGGAAACTGCCAGCGATAGTTTGGATGCAGACAAAAGCGGCTGAATGGTTTAATGTCACGGTAGGACAAAACACCACCGATTATTCTTTATAGTGCCAAAGGGTTTCAAAGATTATCGGTAGCGGTTGTTCGAATCCTGGGGGAGCATAAACGATGTTGATCGAACCTCGGTAGCCTCTGGTGGATCGTTCATTATTGTGTGTGCTAAACAGTACTAAAGTTATGGAGGAATGATTATGAAGACTCATCATAAAGGGCTGTTTGCAAAATGGATCAAAAGTCTGGTTCTTGTGACAGGGGTTGCCGTCACCCTGGCAATGATTCCAATTGCTAAGGCCGCAGACCCAATCAAGATTGGATTTAGCATGACACTCACCGGCGGTTTGGCGCCAGCAGGTCAGGCAGCGCTTGTCGCAATGAAGATCTGGAAAGATGATGTCAATGCCAGTGGGGGCTTGCTGGGTAGGCAGGTCGAATTTGTTTATTACGATGATGCGACAAACCCATCGAAGGTCCCTGGTATTTATGCCAAGCTGATCAATAGCGACAAGGTTGACCTCGTGGTTTCCAGTTACGGTACTAACCTAATAGCACCGGCCATGCCGGTGGTGATAAAAAAGAAGATGGTATTTCTGTCTCTGTTCGGTCTTGCTGTTAATGAGCGGTTTAACTACAAGAACTATTTTCAGATCATGCCAGCTGGGCCGGAACCTAAACTGGACTGGTCACGCGGATTTTTCAGTCTAGCAATGGCACAGAATCCAAAGCCGCAGTCGATCGCGCTGCTGTCGGCTGATTCCGAATTCGCCAAGAACGCTGTTGCGGGTGCGCGGACTCATGCGCAAGAAAATGGCTTGAAGATTGTGTATGACAAGACCTACCCACCGGGTGGCACAGCAGATTTCACACCGATTGTGCGCGCAATTATGGCGAGTAATGCCGACTTGGTTTACGTGGGTTCCTACCCGCCAGGTTCTGTTGGAATTACGAAAGCAGCTAACGAGCTTGGGCTTAAAGCGAAAATGTTTGGTGGCGGCATGGTTGGTCTGCAATACGCCGGTATTCAGAAAAACCTTGGTTCTAAGCTGAATGGTATTGTTAACTACGACTTCTGGGTCCCGGCCTCTACGCTGAACTTTGAAGGCGTGAATGCTTTCCTGAAAAAATATCAGGCTGCCGCGGCCGGAGGTAAGATTGATCCCCTGGGTCACTACCTGCCGCCATACGCCTATGCTTACCTGCAGGTGTTAGGGAGTGCCGTCAATGCGGTTGGCAAGATCGACCATGCGGCAATTGGAGAGCACATTCGCAACAACACGTTTGACACGGTTGTCGGGCCGGTCTCATTTGCACCCAACGGTGAATGGGCAAATACCCGTACCTTGCAGGTTCAATTCAGAGGCATTAAGGATCAAGATATGTCCCAGTTTGAAAACGAAGGGACACGCGTAGTGCTTTATCCCGACTCTGTTAAGAACGGCGACATTGTCTACCCCTATAAGTAGTAATTGATGCGATAACAACCGTAT
>LUSG01000127.1 GCA_001629395.1 Gammaproteobacteria bacterium REDSEA-S15_B12
GGGTTAATTCATGTTTCACTGTTTTTAAGTTCCACTGTAGCAATGTGGAACAGTCAATACTAGTCTAATTTGTTTGGGAGGAAATCAAATGAAAGATATCAAAATTTTTCAACAGATGTTTCGTGATGGGCGTATGACCCGGCGGGATTTTCTGAGCGCAATGACAGCTTTAGGGGTTACTGCGACGACAGCGGGCGGTCTGTTAACGTCGGCAAATGCGCTGGCCGAGACACCGAAGAAAGGTGGTCGACTTAGATTTGCTTGGGATCAACATGGTCCTGCAGACACGTTGGACCCTGCCTTGAATACAGCGACAATCGACTATGTTCGTGGCCGTTGTTACTACAACAGACTCACGCAGTTTAATCCGGATCTTTCCCTCAGAGGAGATTTAGCTGAAGAGTGGAGTGTTAATTCCAACGCCACAGAGTTCACCTTTAAGCTACGTAAAGGCGTGACGTTCCATGATGGTGCAGATTTCACGGCCGATGACGCGCTCTATGCCATGAATCGCCACTTGGGGGCAGATTCGATCTCCAAAGCATCGTCGCTCGTCAGTATGGTCAGTGAGTGGAAGAAGATTGACAAGTACACCATCAAGGCAATCTTGAGTTCACCCAATGCTGATCTTGCTTCTATCCTGGGTACTTTTCACTTCAACATCGTTCAGAATGGCGCTGAAGGGGAATACTTTCAAAAACCCAATGCGACTGGCCCGTTTACAGTTGAAGAATTTGTCCCGGGTGTGCGTTCTGTCGGAAAGAGAAATCCCAACTATTTCCGTGATGGGCCTTACCTCGACGAGGTAGAGACATTTGCTATCACCGATGCTGTTGCGCGGACCAACGCACTCGTCGCCGGCGATATTCAGATCTGTGGAAACCTCGATCCGAAGGCGATCAAGCAAATCGAGGGGAACCCTGGCACCGACATTTTTATGGTGCCTTCGGGCGGATATCCAACTATCTGTGTTATGCGCGACCGTCATCCCGGTGACAATTTGGACTTTGTACTGGCACTGAAGTACCTGCAGCGCCGCGAGAAAATCCTCAAAGGCATCTTCAAGGGTATGGGTTCTATGGGTAACGACCATCCGATTGGTTCGGCCTATTTGAAGCACTGCGCAGATTTGCCGCAACGCCCGTTCGATCCTGACAAAGCGAAGTATCATCTGAAAAAATCAGGTATCACGGAAGCCGAAATGAGCGTTGCCGAGATTAAAGGCGGTATTACGGACATGTGTCTGCTCCTGCAACGTGAGGCATCGAAAATCGGTCTTAAGCTGAATGTGAAACGGGTCCCGAATGATGGCTACTGGGGTGCAGTCTGGATGAAGACGCCGATCTGCGTGTCATCCTGGAACATGCGTCCGACCGCCAACGTCATGCTGACGCTGGCTTACAAGAGTGATGCACCGTGGAATGAAGTTCACTGGAAGAACGAGCGCTTCGATGAATTGTTGCTTGCCTCCCGGGCCGAAGCTGATCCTGCGAAATCACAGGAACTGTACTGTGAAATGCAGAAGTTGGTCAGCGATGACGGTGGGAACGTCATTCCATTGCATGCCGCTTACCTGGATGCCATTTCAAGTAAGGTCAAAGGTATGCCCAAGGTTCCACTGGCTGCAACAGGCGGTGGTGAGTGGCCGGAATACGCCTGGATCGATAGCTAAGATAATCAAATTGACACGGGCTTACGCTTTTAGGCGTGAGCCCGTGTTTTAGTTTATGAATTACTGTCTTTTGGCGCCTGTCTGGATTTTCTGCGGATCAATCAAATCATGATGGGGCAAATGATTCTTCGGCGAGCGGGTATTGGCCTGGTTACGCTTTGGGTAGTCTCAGTGCTGGTGTTTGCAGGTACGGAAATCTTACCGGGTGACGTGGCGGAGGTAATGCTCGGGCAGGAAGCAACACCAGTCGCGCTCGAAAATCTTCGAGAGAAACTTGGACTCAATAAACCTGCCCCAGTGCGCTACCTGGAATGGCTTCAGGACATGGCGACGGCCGACCTGGGCATGTCACAAGCCGGCGGCACGTCAATTGATAAGTTGATTGGCAGTCGGCTGTATAACACGATGCTTCTCAGCGCAATTGTTGCAGCTATCGCCGTACCGATCTCTCTGATCCTTGGGTTAATGGCTGCCATGTTTCCGGGTAGCCGGCTGGATCGAATCATTACGAGTGCGACGCTGTGCCTGATATCTGTTCCTGAATTCTTTATTGCAACACTGCTGGTGCTGATTCTTGCGATTCAGTTGAACTGGTTGCCGGCAATTGCCTACATAACAGAGTTTGAATCGGTCTGGCAGCTGCTTAGATCACTCGCCATGCCGATTTTGACGCTGTGTATCGTGATTGCCGCACAAATTATTCGAATGACCCGGGCGACAGTGCTGAATGTCATGAGTTCGCCCTACATCGAAATGGCCATACTCAAAGGTGTTAACCGCAAAAGAATTATCCTTCGCCATGCGTTGTTCAATGCGATCGGTCCAATCGTCAATATCGTCGCGCTCAATCTCGCGTATCTTGTCAGTGGTGTGGTGATTGTTGAAACAATTTTTGCCTATCCGGGACTGGCCAAGTTAATGATTGACGGTGTGCAGACCCGGGATATGCCCCTGGTTCAGACCTGCGCCATGATCTTCTGTGCGACTTATGTTGTTTTGATCTTTATTGCCGATCTTTCGGCGATGCTCTCCAACCCGCGCCTGCGACACCCCAAATAACGCTTGAATTCACATGGCTGAACCGATCACAGTGACTGCGCAGTTCGAGGAACTGCCTGATGCCCCGCCCAGGCGAAAACTCAAGTTGTCCTGGAGTGGTAAGCTCGCGGTCTGTGTCGTTTCCTTCTGGATCGTCATCGCGTTTATTGGTCCGTATATCTCGCCGTACCACGAAGCGGAATTCCTGGAAGAAGATCTATTTATGGTCCCAGGCAGTGACGAGTATCCAGAAGTCGAATTCCGGGGCATCAGTAAGATCACGTTGCTGGGCACAGACTATCTTGGTCGGGATACTTTGTCCCGCATCATGTGGGGTGCCAGAACAACTATCGGAATTTCTCTAGCCGCGACACTGTTGGCCTACTTTGTGGGCGTCACACTCGGCATTGCTGCAGCCGTCGGCGGAAACAAGCTCGATACGATTCTCAGTCGGTTCAACGATGCTTTCCTGTCCATACCACACATTATGATGGGTCTAATCGTGATTGCTGCTGTTGGCAGTACGATCCCAATTCTGATAATTATGTCGGGATTGATTTATGCCACCAGTGTATTTCGAATCGCACGCTCGCTCGGGCAGGAGATTTTTGTCAGTGACTATGTTGAGGCAGCTCGGGTACGAGGAGAGGGATTGTGGTGGGTGATCACCCGCGAAGTTCTGCCCAATGTGGCTATGCCATTGGCAACAGATTTTGGGTTACGCCTGGTGTTCGTCATTCTGTTTATTTCTAGTTTAAGTTTTCTTGGTCTTGGCGTTCAGCCGCCTATGGCTGACTGGGGAAGTATGGTGAAGGAAAATCTTTCGGGCTTGGCTTATGGGGCCTTGGCGCCTATGGCACCGGCTTTCGCCATCGCTTCACTGACTATTTCGATCAATATGATCGTAGACGATATTTCTGCCTACTCTGGTGGAAAACTGGCCAAGAGACTGATCTGATTCGGCTGAGGTATACCTCGATTACTCCTCATTAACGGGCATAACCACACTGGCAGCGTGCGACCGTCTAGGTTCAAGGAAAAACAACAGTCCCGGCAGTTTTTTCCTAACAGGGACTGGCGACCACATTAATTGGGGTTCCTTCATAGTATTTGACGATGTTCTCTACCGCGATCTCGTAGATCGCATCACTTGCTTCGGGCGTGTTGTAGGCCACATGGGGGCTCAGCACCACATTGTCGAGTTTGAGCAATGGGTGTTCGACCGGCAAAGGATCTAGCTGGTAAACATCGAGTCCAGCTGCTTTTAAGTGACGTTCCTTTAACGCATCGACGAGGGCCGCTTCGTCAACAATTTCGCCACGGGCAGTGTTGATCAAAAGAGCGCCCGGTTTCATCTGCTTGATCCTTCCTGGGTTAATAAGACCTTTCGTATCGTCAGTCAGGGCGATATGTAGGGAAACCACATCAGATGTTTGCAGCAGTTTGTCGAGAGATACGAATTCCACATTGTGTTCGCGGGCGCGGGCTTCACTGGGGTTTCGCGTCCAGACCTTCACAATCATGCCGAACGCGCGGGCCAGTTCAAAGACCCGGCGACCAATACCGCCGAAACCGATTATGCCAAGCTGTTTACCGCGTAACTCCATCCCGTCAAGCGACTGATTCCAGCGACCGTTGCGGAGTTCTGCATCGAGTTGTGGCACATGCCGTGCCGCAGCGAGGAGTAGCGCTAGGGTGTGTTCAGCGACAGTGTTGTCGGCATAACCCGGGCAGTTACAGACGGTGATACCCTGGGCGGCAGCAGCTGGCAGGTCGATAAAATTACTGGCACCGATGCCCGTAAATGAAAGAATTTCAAGCGTCGGGGTCTGGGCCATCACTTCTGCCGGCAGTGCCCAGCCGACCAACAGCGCATTTGCGCCGTCGACCCGTCGCAGAAATTCCTGGTGATCTAACGGTGCATCGTAGAAAATCTTCAGCTCACCCAGTTTCTCAAGACTTTCGCGGCGACGGCCAGCAAGTATTTCTTCAATGCCCTCGCTGGCATCCGGATAGACGATGATCTTCACTAATCCTCCCGGCTCAGTGTTAAGGTTGACAGATTACAACATTCGTAGAAAAAATAGTTTCCTCTCAATAGTTCCAATCTTACCGATGCTCCATAAAGCGCGCGACCGCGACGACTTTGTCTGAACCGGATAGGACTTCAGGTTCTGGGTACACCGACACGGATGCGCGCCGTGGGTATGCTATTGGATTGATGGTTGCGAGTTCGGTGGTGATCAGTTTTACCGGCTTGATTGTCCGTCATGTGGATGCTGACCCCATGGTCATGAATTTCTATCGTGCCCTGTCACTCATGGTCGCCGTCACCCTTATTCTGGCCATTCAGTATCGCCGTATGGCCATTACCCATGTGATCCGAATTGGCTGGCCGGGCATTGCTGGCGGAGTGATGTTGACGGTGGCAGCAATTTGTTTCCTGCAGTCGATGACGCATACGACGGTTGCCAACACGCTATTTATCCTGGGCGCTATTCCCTTTTTTACTGCCGCGTTGGCCTGGGTTTTCCTGAGAGAACGGCCCGCACAGGCGACACTGTGGGCGATGGTGATCGCCTTTTCCGGGATTACGGTCATGCTGGGCGAGGGATTCGGCTCGGGATCGGCCTACGGAAATCTGATGGCAATGGGTACGGCGATCTGTTTTTCTGTTTATACGGTGATCGTACGGCGTAATCGTCACGTTAACATGTTGCCGGCACTGCTGGTTTCAACAGTATTGATCGTTCTTGTCGCCGGGGTGACTCGTTACGGCAGCCTCACGATTCCCGCCGATGACCTGCTGTTGTGTGTTGTCTGGGGTGGCGTACTGTCAGGATTTACCAGCGTCTGTTTCATCGTCGCGTCTCGTCACCTGGCAGCCGCAGAGTTGACGCTGTTTATGCTGTTGGAATTTGCCCTCGGACCGGTCTGGGTGTGGTTGTTCATGAACGAAATCCCGTCGCGCTGGACATTGTTGGGGGGCAGTCTGGTAGTCGTAGCCGTGATCACGCGGGCACTGGTCGAATTACGACAACCCTTGTCTTCTGGCTCTGGGTGGCCTGATACTTGAAGCCCTGTTGTCAAGACTCAGATCACACTATCGGCACCCGGTTGGCAGCAATTGCCGCCGGCGAGATGACCTCCATGTCCAGTTCGACGTGCCATCTTTCGGTGCAGCGCACTTGAGGCGGTGTAGTCGGTTTCTCGGAGCCTGCCATAATGAAACCCTCGTAGCCGCCCATCATGATGCTGTTGCACTTGTCTACATAAATCGGAAATCCACCGATGTAAGGCATAAATACTTTTGGTCGTCCAGGAATATTCGCACCCACATACCAGGAACTACAAGTCGACCGAAGAGAAACTTGAGAGACTTCGTTGACGTGGTCTACCCAATCGTTCTCGTCACGAACTTTGGCTTCTATTGTGCTTGCTCCCACATCTTTCATATGTCCGATACAGTCAGCAATCCAGTCGACGTGCTGCTCGATTGCCTGGATCATACTCGCGAGTACAGACGGGCTACCGGGGCCGGTAATCATGAACAAATTCGGAAAACCGTTTGATGCCAAGCCGAGGTAAGTGCGAGGCCCAGCCCGCCATTTTTCTTTCAGGGTCAATCCATCCCGCCCCGTAATTTGAATTTTGTCGAATGACCCTGTCATCGCGGCAAATCCAGTCGCGCATACAACGCTGTCAAATTCATACTCAATATCGTTGGCGATAATACCCTTCTTTGTAAACCGTTCGATCGGTTTGTCAGACACATCGATTAGTCTGACGTGCGGCTGGTTGTAGACGGCAAAATAGTCGATGTCGACACACAGACGTTTGCAGCCGAAAACGTTATCCGGACAAAGCAGGTCGGCGGTCTCAGAGTCTTTGACAATATCGCGAATTTTCTTGCGCGCGAACTCAGCGATCGTGTCGTTTGCTTCCTTGTTGAAAAGAAGATCACCATAAGCGCCAAGGAACGGCAGGCCACCACGCGCCCAGAATGCTTCGTACTGTTGTTCGCGTGATTCGGCTGTTGCCTTAAGGGCTGGCGATGTGTCGTACTCGAAATAAAAGCCTGTTGGCCTTGCGCGGGCTTTTGCCCGCAAATCTGGATAACTCGACTTAACGGATTTCACATAGTCTGGATCTAAATCCTGGTTATGTGCGGGCACTGAGTAGTTCGGCGTTCGCTGGAATACCGTTAACGACGACGCTTGCTCCGCAATTACTGGTATCGCTTGAATTGCCGATGAACCCGTGCCAATAACGCCAACTTGAAGGCCAGAAAAGTCCACTTCATCATGAGGCCACTCACCTGTGTGATAAATCGAACCTTCAAATTCATCGAGACCTTCGAAGTCAGGCAGGTTGGCAGCCGACAGACAACCGACTGCCATAACGCAGAACTGTGCGCTCACTTGGTCGCCGCGATCTGTTTTGATGGTCCAGTAATTATGACTTTCGTCGAATGTTATTGACGTTACACGGGTATCAAACTGGATATCACGACGCAGGTCGAATCGATCAGCAACGTGGTTAGCATAGCTAAGAATTTCGGGTTGGGCTGAGTATTTTTCAGACCACTCCCATTCCTGTTCCAGCTCTTCTGAGAACGAAAAGGAGTACTGCATGCTCTCGACATCACAGCGGGCGCCCGGATATCGATTCCAATACCATGTTCCGCCAACATCACTGCCGGTCTCGTAGACCCTGGCAGAAACTCCGAGCATCCGCAGTCGGTAAAGCATAAACATGCCCGCAAAGCCGGCGCCAACAATGACCGTGTTGAATGAGTCGTTTGATTTCACGTTCCGGTCCTGTGCGTCTGTAATCAACTATATCCGGCGTAGACCTGCCTGTGTCGTTGTGTCAGTTTGGAATTAATTACCGATCCGACTGTCAGGGTAGCGGAGAATAACTCATGGGATCAAGGACAGTGGGCACTACGTTTTCGTAAGGTGGTACAACGTCCGGAAAATGGGATTTAGCCTTCTGCCAGCGGGGATGTTCAATGAATCGGGGCCAAATTGCCTCCCTGGAGGTTGCCGACTCGAATGCCAGCAAATAGACAAATGTCCGCCCATCGCGTTCTGTGG
>LUSG01000128.1 GCA_001629395.1 Gammaproteobacteria bacterium REDSEA-S15_B12
GTTCTTAGTTGGCCAGCGGGTCACGGGGCTGAACACCGCAAGTTTTAGACCAGGCCCTGGGAGACCATCTAATATGCGGTCGACCGCGGTTCGTACCTGTGGCGCGACCTCGACTTCCATCTTGCCTGCTCCCGGCGGAATATCAGCCAGCTCAAGCACCCCTGCCATCTCTGTTATGGCATGCAACGCTGGCTGGCTAAAACGCTCCGCGAACCACCAGCGTCCTTTAACCAGCCGTCTTCTGGCTCGTGCTCCCCAAAGAAAAATCACCGTCTTCCAGCTGCCTTGAAGATCCAGGACCAGATCGTACTCCTTCAGGCGTACGGCCCTGAGAGCCTGCATAAACTGTTGAAAGGTCCGGCCCGGTCGCCTCCACCAGTCACGTTTGACGCCATAGCGGTCAAAAATAATGAGTTCATCGATATTGGGGTTATGCGCCAGAAGTTCTTGAGCATCTGTGGACGTCAATACAGTCAGATGGGCAGACGGATAGGCTTCACGAATTGCACTCAGGGCAGCTGTAGCATGCAGCACATCCCCCAGGGAGGTCTGTTTGATGATCAGAATATTCAACGTGGTTCCAATCAGAAATGGCTCATTTTGAACTTCGATGGTGAAGTCAGTGGTAGGGTGACACGTCGTTATCAGGACGCGTCTTGAACCACTTGAACGTCCAAAGCGCCTGTTCAGGCGCCGATCGGATCTGCGCTTCGAACACCGAATTTACCGTTGCTGCGTCTGCCTGCTTATCACCAATCGGAAATCCGGGCAGTGGCGGCTTGATGTCGAACGCGTAGCGACCATTATCGAGCATACGGGTGAACACGGGCACCACCGCAGCATCGGTCATCTTTGCCAGCCAACCGACGACCGGTACTGTCGCGGTCGGGATACCAAAAAAAGGGCTAAACACAGAGTTGGTATCGCCCAGATCTTCATCGGGAATCAAATAAGCAATCCTGCCACCTTTTATGGCTTTGACCAGTCCACGAAGTCCCTGATCCCGCATCAGGATGATCGCATCGAATCGGCAACGACCTCGCCACAAACGCCATGTCAGCAACGGATCATGCGTTCTTTTCATCATTGAAACGCCGCAGATCAACCGGGCAATAAGGGCACCCCCCATATCTATTCCGACGGTATGTGGGGTAATCAGCAATACTGGTCGGCCGGCTTTTTCAAGGTCTTTGAGTATGTTCTTTCCAGTCACCGTGCACAGGCTGTCTATTCTGGCGGTCGACCCCCACCACAACACACCATAATCGATGAGCGCACGCCCATAGAGTCGATAGTGTTGGCGGACCATCCGCTGGCGTTGATCGACAGAAAGATCAGGAAAACACATCTGGACATTAATCTCTGCGATCTTTCGCCGCTTTTCGTTACTTCGGTAAAACATATCACCCAATGCACTACCCACCTTCAAAACCAGACGTCGAGGAAGGATGATACAGATCGCGATCATCAGCATCACGAGCCAGTGGCCCCAGAACCTAGGTGCCAGAAAGGTCAATTCAAAACGCGGCTGGGTCACCGAATGGCTGCTCGCCTGGATGGGTTTAGTCGCTGCTCCGCTGGCGCCCTTTACTGGTCGCAACGCGCATTCGCAACGCATTCAGTTTTATGAATCCCTCTGCATCACGCTGCTGGTAGGCACCGCCATCATCCTCAAATGTTGCGATCGTTTCATCGTACAGAGAATTTTCTGACCACCGACCCAGCACGGTAACGTTTCCTTTGTAAAGCTCCAGTCTGACCTGGCCATCGACGACCTGCTGTGACTGGTCAATCATTGTCTGCATAACCTCACGTTCCGGCGAAAACCAGTAGCCGTTGTAGATCAGCTTGGCGTAGCGTGGCATTAATTCATCTTTAAGATGTGCAACCTCACGGTCCAGAGTTATCGATTCGATTGCACGATGTGCTTTAAGCAAAATGGTGCCACCTGGGGTTTCGTAACAGCCCCTGGATTTCATCCCGACATAACGGTTCTCAACCAAATCCGCACGACCTATCCCATGCCGGACACCAAGCGCGTTGAGTCTTTCCATCATCGCAGCCGGTGTCAACTTCTCGCCATCGATTGCTACCGGATCACCGTGTTGGAATCCGACTTCAATATTCTCAGGCTCATTCGGCGCATCCTGGAGCGAAACAGTCCATCGCCATATAGTGTCGGCAGGCGTAACCCACGGGTCTTCGAGCTCACCACCCTCGTAGGAGATATGTAGAAGATTTGCATCCATGGAATGTGAGAAACGATCATCGACTGGCAGCCCGTGCTGGCGAGCGTAGGCGACCAGGCTGTCACGTGAACCAAGTTCCCATTCTCTCCACGGTGCGACAATTTTTATCTCGGGATTCAACGCATAGGCATTCAACTCAAATCGAACCTGATCGTTACCTTTGCCTGTCGCGCCGTGGGAGATCGCATCAGCGCCTGTGGATTCGGCGATTTTCACCAACCACTTGGCAATCAGTGGTCTGGCTATGGAGGTGCCGAGCATATATTCGCCCTCATAGACGGCATTGGCACGGAACATCGGGAAAATATATTCACGGGCAAACTCTTCGCGAACATCCTCAATGTATATCTCCCTCACCCCGAGTCCTGCCGCTTTCTCACGTGCGGGTTCGATTTCTTCCTGCTGCCCAAGGTCTGCTGTAAATGTCACCACTTCGCAGTCATACCGATCCTGCAGCCACTTGAGAATAATTGACGTATCAAGCCCGCCAGAATAGGCAAGTACGATCTTTTTGATCTTGTCGCTGGTCACGGTTGGTGGTCCTTAGTAAAACAGCGGGGGGATAACGCTGGCTAACCTACAGCTGATGTATCAATTATAGCAGTACGCTACCCATACACCGTCATACGGCAAAAAAAGCCCCCACTGGGGGAGGCTTTCTTACAAGCTTGCGCTACGGATCGATCAGGTACTCACTGCTGAGTACATCTGCTTTAATGCTCTTTTTTCGATCTGACGGATACGTTCAGCCGATACACCGTACTGTTCAGCAAGATCCCCTAGTGTGGTCTTCTTGCCATTCTCGGCAAGCCAGCGCGATTGAATGATGTCGCGGCTACGCTCATCGAGGACATCAAGTGCTGTATCAAGTTGCTGTTGCCTTACCCGTGCCTCGTCTGCTTTGAGCGTCAGTGTTCCAGGATCTGCACTGTAGTCGCTCAGAGTTTCAGAAGGTGCCCAGAATGTGCTTTCGTCGTCGTCGGTAGTATCCACATCAAAGGCGATATCGGCGCCGGTCATTCGGCCTTCCATTTCCCGCACTGTTGAGGTATCGACATTGAGGTCCTCGGCCATGGCATCGATTTCATCCTGCTTCATCCAACCCAGTCTGTTTCGATTTTTCCGCAGGTTAAAGAACAGTTTTCGCTGTGCTTTGGTTGTCGCAACTTTGACCATCCGCCAGTTACGAACCACATATTCATAAATTTCAGCCTTGATCCAATGCACAGCAAAAGAAACCAGTCGCACGTCTCTGTCATGATCAAAACGTTTCACAGCCTTCATCAGTCCAACGTTACCTTCTTGAATCAGATCGGCAAGCGGTAGACCATAGCCAGTAAATCCTCGGGCAATTGAGGCAACATAGCGAAGATGGGAAAACACCAGCAGGCGCGCTGCTTCGAGATCCTCTCCCTCGCTGTAGCGTCGAGCTAGATCTTTCTCTTCTTGTTGTGAAAGTATCGGGGCATCGTTGATAGCCTGCAGGTAGCGTGATAATCCCTGGCCAGGCCCAACATCCAATACAATGGGTAGTGTCTGGGTCATAGCGACTCCAAGTTCATAAGATACCGCTATTTTAGCACTCTTCTACACAGAGTGCTAACATAATATTCATCAATCATATTTACTATTTACGCAATTTTTCAACTAGATAAGGCCACTTAGTCAGATAATCTATCACCTGGCTGAGATACATGAGTTTATCCACCTTCACCGATCAGTGCGGTCACAAACGCTTCAGCGTCAAACGGACGCAAATCTTCAACCGACTCACCGATACCGACAAAGTAAATCGGTAACTGGAATTTCTGTGCCAGTGCCACCAGGACCCCGCCCCGGGCAGTGCCATCGAGCTTAGTCACACACAATCCAGTGACCCCGACCGACGCTGCAAAAGCACCAACCTGTGCCAATGCGTTCTGACCGGTTGCGGCATCTACGACCAGCAGAATTTCGTGTGGAGCACTGTCATCCAGACGCTGGATTACCCGATTCATCTTCCGTAACTGTTCCATCAGTTCAGTATTAACGTGCTGCCGACCTGCAGAGTCAATAATTAGAACATCGACAGAACGAGCCCGTGCAGAACTCAAAGAATCGTGGGCAACAGCCGCTGCATCAGTGCCACGCTGCTGAGCAATAACTGGTACAGCAAGCCTCTGGCCCCAGACCTGCAACTGCTCTATAGCTGCAGCTCGATAGGTATCACAGGCGCCCAACATAACTTTGAGGCCTTGTTGGGTAAACCAGTGCGCCAGTTTGGCCGCGGTTGTTGTCTTACCGACTCCGTTGACCCCGACCATAACCACCACCCACGGTTTGACTGAGGCTGCAGGCAGTCCAAGTGACCGAACCGAGGGTTGCAAGATCTCCAACAACTGCATTCTAAGTACCGAATTCAATTGTTCTTTCGTCTCGACTCGCGTGGAAACAGCCTGACGTCGCAGGGCTGCTACGATCTGAGTACTGGCCTCAACACCTA
>LUSG01000129.1 GCA_001629395.1 Gammaproteobacteria bacterium REDSEA-S15_B12
CAGATACCCAGTTCACCGAGCGCCCGAGTCAGATCAGTAATATGCGATCGCAACGGACGCCCGCGGGTCAGTTCCGTACGATACTTCACGTCCGCACCATACGCAGCAGTGTCTTGAGAGACCACCAACAACTCCTTGACACCTGCACCGACCAGTGCGCTGGCTTCATCAACAATGTCGTGGATGGGCCGACTGGCCAGACGGCCACGCATTCCTGGAATGACACAAAATGTACAAGAGTTATTACACCCTTCAGCGATCTTAAGATACGCGTAATGGCGCGGCGTTAATTTTACTCCGCCGGGCGGCAACAAATCGTGAAACGGGGCATGGCCAGGGGGCAACTCCGCTCGAACTGCCTCCATAACGGACTCGGCAGAATCGGGCCCAGTTACAGCAACCAGTTCAGGGAAGCGTCTTAGGATCTCCTGATCTCGAGTCCCCAAACATCCAGTAACAATGACTCTCCCATTCTCATCCAATGCTTGGGTTATTGCCTCCAGGGATTCTTCAACGGCAGCCTGGATAAAGCCACACGTATTCACCACCACCACGCTCGCGTCTGAATAGCTGTCCGAAATAACATAACCTTCAGCACGCAGTTGGGTCAGTATCCGCTCAGAATCAACCAGGGCCTTGGGGCAACCAAGGCTGACAAATCCAACCCGGGGGCTGTTCATTTATTCGACACTCGTTCGAGGCGAGGCTCAGCCGAGCAGTTCGCGTCGTATCTCCATCTTCTGAAGAATAGTCGTACCTATTTCTTCTATCGACATTTGAGTTGTATCCGCAAATGAAATCGCGTGGCGCCGAAAAGTAGCCTGGCCTTGAGCCAACTCATATTCGCACTGTTGTCGGGATGCATAACGGCTGTCCGGTCTGCGCTCCGTACGGATTTGGCAAAGTCGCTCAGAATTTATGGTAAGGCCAAACAAGCGCCCGCGAAACGGCTGCAAAATGGCGGGCAGTGCACCGTCATTAAAATCTTCTTCAGTCAGTGGATAATTGGCGCAAAACAGGCCGAAATGAATGGCCAGGTACAAACAGACCGGGGTTTTACCAGTTCTCGACACACCCAAGATGATGAGATCTGCCTTACTATAGTCATCGATACTGACGCCATCGTCACAGTCCATTGCATAGTGAACTGCACTGATACGAGAAGTGTAGCGGTCCCGGTCAACTACACCATGGCTGTGGCCGATTTCGTGGCTCGACGCCGACTGCAGCTCCAGCTCTAACGGCTTCAGAAACGTTCCAAATAAATCAACCAAAAAACCGCGGGCACGCCGAACACCTTCAAAAAGCTGTGGACTGACAAATGTGGCAAAGATCAAGGGCCTCGCCTCGTCATTATCAGCTGCTTCGTTGATCTCACGAACAGCGTCTACCACCTTTTCGGGGGTGTCAACAAATGGCAAAGCCCTTGTGTGAAATGTTACGTTAGGGAACTGAGTCAACAGGCTGTGACTCAGTATCTCTGCAGTGATCCCGGTTCGATCGGACACAACAAATACGGTTCTTTTTGACAATTTGGTCTAGCCTCGCAATGGGTTCGTCAAGCAAAATAAGCCCTGGCCGGCAAGTGCTTGGTTCTGCTCGAGACAGTCGGGGCATAAGATCGCAGCGGTCCGACCACTAATATTGTCTAACATATGGTGGGCAAGTGAAAGAATATATTGTCTGGTTCAATCAGATAAACCTGAATGACGTAAGCCGCGTTGGCGGCAAAAACGCATCATTGGGCGAGATGATTTCCCGTTTTTCCTCTGCCGGAATTCATGTTCCTGGAGGATTTGCGACCACTGCTCACGCCTACCGGGATCATCTGGTGAACTCCGGATTGAAGGAGCGGATTGAAGCTGCCCTGGCTCAACTGGACGTCAGCGATGTGAAACAACTGGCCGAGGTGGGAGCGACAATCAGAGAATGGCTTGTCAACGCGCCACTGACAGGCGATCTGGAAGATGCGATTGAAGCCGCGTACCTGAAACTGGGGAATTCAGCTGAAACACCTGTCGCAGTGCGGTCGTCTGCCACTGCCGAGGATCTCCCCGACGCATCTTTTGCTGGCCAGCAGGAAACTTTTCTCAATGTGCGAGGCATAGCCCACGTACTGACAGCCGTCCGCGAAGTATTTGCATCGCTTTTTAATGATCGGGCGATTGCTTATCGGGTCCACCAGGGCTATGGCCACAGTGACGTGGCTTTATCAGTTGGCATACAGCAAATGGTTCGCAGCGATCTTGGATCAAGTGGTGTGATGTTCACGCTTGATACTGAATCTGGTTACGACGATGTCGTGTTCATCACAGCCTCATGGGGGCTTGGCGAGACCATCGTGCAAGGCGCTGTGAACCCGGATGAGTTCTATGTGCACAAACCTACACTGCGTGCCCAGCGACCCGCTATCCTTCGCCGTAAAATCGGCAGCAAAACCAGCAAGATGATCTATGCGGACGACTCCGCAACCGAGACTACTCGGGTAATCGAAACAACCGCAGCCGAACGACAGCGCTTTTCGCTGTCCGATGCGCAGATCGAAGAACTGGCCCAGCAGGCGATCCGAATAGAACAGCACTATGGCCGCCCTATGGACATCGAGTGGGGCCTTGATGGCGAAACGCAAGAACTCTGGATCCTCCAGGCGCGACCGGAAACGGTAAAAAGCCGTGTCACACAACAGTCGCTTGAGCGATATCATCTTCAAGAAACTGCGCCAGTGCTGACAGAAGGTCGCAGTGTTGGTCAGAAAATCGGCAGTGGTACTGTCCGCGTAGTGAACTCCATCACTGAACTAGATTCAGTTAAAACGGGTGATATTCTGGTGACTGATATGACCGACCCAGACTGGGAGCCGGTCATGAAACGAGCAGCAGCAATTGTCACCAATCGGGGGGGTCGGACCTGCCACGCTGCGATCATTGCCCGGGAGCTCGGTATTCCGGCCGTCGTTGGCTGTGGAGATGCCACCCGACAACTCTCTAAAATCAGCACCGCCACCGTCAGTTGCGCTCAAGGAGATACCGGCTATGTTTATCAGGGGGAACTGGATTTCGAGATCGAAACTGTCCAGCTCGGCGATATGCCGAAACTGCCGTTCAAAATTACCATGAACGTTGGCAACCCTGACCGAGCTTTTGATTTTCAGAAACTACCGCATGCAGGTGTGGGCCTGGCGCGTTTAGAGTTTATTATCAACAACACTATCGGTATTCACCCCAAGGCTCTGCTCCACAGTAACCAGATCCCTCAGGACGTCAGGGATCAAATTAATACCGCGTCGGCTGGTTATGCCGACCCAACAGACTTTTTTGTACGCAAGCTTGCCGAGGGCATCTCTACAATTACAGCCGCCTTTTCTCCACATCCCGTGATTGTTCGGTTGTCCGACTTCAAATCCAATGAATACGCAAATCTCATCGGTGGTAGTGCCTTTGAACCCCATGAGGAAAACCCAATGCTCGGTCTGAGAGGCGCATCTCGATACCTAGACGCGGGGTTTCGTGAATGCTTTGAGCTAGAATGCCGCGCCCTCAAATATGTTCGTGAGGACATGGGGCTGACAAACCTCTGGATCATGGTGCCATTCGTTCGCACGGTGGTGGAGGCAGAACAAGTGATCGCCTTGCTGGCAGAAAATGGTCTTAACCGAGGTCAGAATGATCTTAAGATCGTCATGATGTGCGAGCTGCCATCAAATGCACTCCTGGCAGAATCGTTTCTACAGCATTTTGACGGTTTTTCGATCGGTTCGAATGACATGACCCAACTCACTTTGGGGCTGGACCGCGACTCGGCTGACATTGCTCATCTGTTCGATGAACGCGACGCAGCTGTCAAAACGCTACTGAAACTCGCGATTTCAGCCTGTCAAAAACAGGGGAAGTACGTTGGGATCTGTGGCCAGGGTCCCTCTGACCACCCTGATCTGGCGCGCTGGCTGATGGAACAAGGCATCGACACCGTATCTTTAAATCCTGACAGCGTCATTGAAACCTGGTTATTTCTCAGCGGTGAACAATCCTGACACAGTTGTGTCAGCTACGGCCAACGTCGATCCAGCCCTCACTGACCATCACACAAGTACCGCCAACCCAGCTGCCAACAACACAACCGTTTTCTTTCCGCGCACGAATCCGTAGAGTACTCGGCCGACCCAGTTCTATTCCTTGAAATACGCACCAGCTGAATTCACCGTCACGCTCCGATCGATAATGTGACAAAAGAGCTGCCAGTGCGCAGTTCGCACTACCAGTTGCCGGATCTTCGGCAACACCGTCGAGAGGAGCAAAGACGCGGGCCTGAATATCAGTACTACCTGTCTTGAATGTATAAACATGCACATAAGGCACTGCGCCCTCAACAAGAAGACGGTCGAACCCAGCCATATCTATTCGTGCCTGGGATAGGACGGACAAGTCCAAGACTTCCACAAAAAGAAAAGGAAGCCCTACCGATGCGACCGTAGGAGCATGTGTGCTGACAACGATTTCGTTTTCGCGCAAGGACAAAGCTTTGGCCACCGACCTGATCGCTGGGAATTTTTGCAGTGTCAGGACCTGTGGTGCCTTGAGCTCAAACGAGGTTCGACAGCCTAGATTAGCCTGAATCTCGATCGACACAAGTCCTGCCCTCTCTTCAAATAAGACGGTATCAGGAATCTCTTTACCCAGCGCTCCGGTTTCGGCCAGAACAAATGCAGTCCCAATATTTGGGTGGCCGGCAAAAGGGATTTCTGTTGTGGGGGTAAAAATTCGCACCTTTCGTGTGTGGCCAGTTTCAGCGGGCAATACAAATGCTGTCTCTGAAAAATTGAACTCCCGCGCAATCTGCTGCATCTGCCAATCTGATAGGTTCTGAGCATCTGGCAACACAGCCAGCTGGTTTCCACCGAACCGCTGTTCGGTAAACACGTCACAAATAAAGTAGTGGTATTTCACAAGCGATTTACAGAATTGTCTCGGTCAATTCGATTGCATTTATGCCACGATGAATTCCCGTACGCTCCATCGAGTAGATTCTGCAGTTAGCACAAGACATGATGCGCCTCCTTTAGTTCTGACCCGTCCTGCGGCACCAGGGTTCATAACCCACGGATGAATCGTTGTATCTATTCGCCGGATGTGGGTATGACCGTAAGCGATCGCTTGGGTGTCAGGATACTTTTGCCGTAAGCGGCTATGGTAATTGGTGGTGTCCCAGATCCGGTGGCCGTGTTCGATAGCAAGAACACCGCCCGGTAGATCGATCTGCAGACTTTCCGGCAGTTTGGATAAGGCACAATGGTCATCATCTGGCCACTTCTTAGGAACATCGTTGTTGCCTGCCACCGCCAGCACATTTCCACACCTGGATTTGAGTGCTGCCAGCACCGAAGCACTGCCGATATCACCCGTGTGAACTACCAGTTCCATACCGACAGCCAGTTCCACGATTGAGTCATCAACCCAGCCATGGGTGTCACCGAGCAGCAGAACCTTCATTTCACCACTACGACATCAGGATCATCTGTATCGGAGTGTTTTCCGACATGGTGCCTGGGTGAAAGACTCATTATTCGTACACCCGGTTGGGCTACAACCGTCACATCATGGCAGAAAACTGTTTTGCAAGATGGGCCCCGTTCAATCAACAATGTGATACACGGGGGCTTTCTCCATAGTCCACTCGCCGGACTCTTGGTCGTATTGGGATAAGGTAAAGCAGTGCCAATCGGTATCATCCAGTTTTGGATGATCGGCGCGATAGTAATACCCGGGCCAACGGGTCTCAGTGCGGAACATTGTGTGGTGGGTCACTGATTCAGATGCCAGAACCCGGTGCTGTAGCTCCCAGGCCCGTTGCAGTTGGTGAAGATCTTCCGCCGCGAGATGTTCAAGGTCTTCTTTCAGCATATCAAGCAACTCTAATCCACGAGTAAGCATTGGTTCGTTGGTTATATAGTTGGCACTGATACCGCCGCAATACTCATCCATGATCTTCTCGAGTCGCTGCAACCCACTAAGCGGCAGGATGTAACTCGGCGATACGGTTCCCGCGACAATCTCATTTCGACCGACCTGGTAATTCTCCAAAGGCTGAAAGATCGTTTTCTTTAGGTCTTGGTACTGTTTTTCACTGACCTGAAACTTGTCGTTCTCCATGTCATTCACATAGTTTACTGCCGCCTTTGCGGCAATCCGGCCTTCCGTATACGACCCCGAGGAGAACTTGTGTGCGGTACCACCGATGGTATCGCCAGCGCCGAAAAGCCCGTCGACGGTCATCATTCGGTTATACCCCCACTGGTAATCCGACGGTGCGTAATCTGAAGGTCCGCTCGCCCAGGCACCCGAACAGGTCGCGTGAGATCCCATGACATAAGGCTCCGAGGTGGTCAGTTCGGGATTAACATGCTTAGGGTCGATGTTCTGTGATGCCCAGACGATGGCCTGCCCAATCGTCATTCCCAGGAAGTTCTCCCAACCAACCTGCTCCTTGTGTGGATCCTGGAAGGCTTCTTTGGTCACCATGCGAATAGGGCCTCTGCCAGCTTTCGTTTCTTCTAGGAAAGCATGGTTACGAAGGCAAGTAGGTACGGGCTGCCGATCGATGTAATCTCCGACCAATTCCTTCGTATGGTCATACCACTTGGATTCGTATTCTTCTCCGTAGGCATTCTCGGTGTACGTCTTGAGGTGAAGAAAATAGGCGCCAACCGGTCCGTAACCATCCTTAAATCGGGTCAGTGTTATCCGATTCTCCATCTGCGTCATTTTGGCACCGACAAGAATCGGCAAAGCATAAGCCGATGCACTGCTCCAAGGGGCGTACCACGTCCGACCCATGCCCTCGCCGACTGCCCGCGGCTTATAGATATGTGAAGCACCGCCAGCGCAAACAATGACAGCTTTGGCACGAAAGACATAGAAATCTCCCGTACGTACATTGAAACCGACCGCACCGGCAACTCGATTAGGCTTTGCTTCATCCATCAGTAGGTGGGTCACCATAATGCGGTTGTATACCTCGGAAGCAGCTTTCCTGGCCGCCTCGGCCACGATCGGCTTATAACTTTCACCATGTATCATGATCTGCCATTTTCCTTCACGCAGATATCGTCCGGTTTCCGGATCCTTCATTATCGGGAGACCCCACTCCTCAAACTGGTGCACACTAGAGTCAACGTGGCGAGCGATGTCATAACCCAGATCTTCACGGACAAGACCCATGAGGTCGTTGCGGGCGTAGCGGACATGGTCTTCCGGTTGGTTCTCGTCCCATTGCATACCCATGTAACAGTTAATTGCATATAGGCCCTGTGCAACAGCACCACTGCGCTCAATATTTGCTTTTTCGACGCAAACGACCTTTAGATCTCGGCCCCAATACCTGGATTCGTAGGTAGCACCACAACCGGCCATACCACCCCCGACCACAAGAATATCCGAATCGACGAATACAGTTTTTCTATTCGAAAACAGGCCCACTAGACCACCCCCTGTTTGAGTTGATCAGCTCTAAGAGCTGGTAATCCGTCCGGAACATTCAGCACCTCCGGTTCGTGGGCCAGTTCTTGTGAATGAATATCTTCAGCACTAGGTACTGGGAGTTCAGCCGGTGACTGGATAGAACCCCATTTAGTGGTCCGGATCGGCGAGACGAAATTCTTTTCGTGACCGTCACGGAACTTGATCTTCCAAGAAATCGTGCCCTTTTCTTCTTCCCGGAGTACTCGCACACTGTGTCCGAGTGGTGCGAAATCCGCATAACCGCGTGCATCTATCGCATTTTGTGGACAGGCCTTTACGCAGGAATAACACTCCCAGCACATGTTCGGCTCGATGTTGTAGGCACGACGGGTAGTTGTATCGATATGCATAATGTCGGAAGGACATATATCGACACAATGTCCACAGCCATCGCAACGAGTCATATAAACAAAAGTTGGCATGATGTTCTGTTATCTCCTGTGTCGCGTAATCCAGTGATGTATCGATCAATACTGCCGAGGCAGCCTGTTGTTACTCCCAAAGATTTCAGGTTTATCTGCGGGGGCTGGCAAGTTACTTCGTGAGCCGTCCGCTTCTGCGATACGTTTCTGCAGAGCGGCCGCTGGCTTGAAAAACATGTGCGAGAACTTTGACCACGGCACAGATCCAAAAAGCACTGCGGTCGCGATCAGGTATAACGCAAACATAAAGTTTGCCCCTGATGTACCTGTTGCCTGCATCCACCCCCAAACCAGACCCAACGTCACGCTGATGAGGAGCGAAAGGATGAACAAGTCGGCACGCACAATACGAAATGGAGAGTGACCTTCTGCTGCAACATCCACTCGAATGAAGAACCAAAACCAGTAGCCACCAACACAAACCAATAGACCTCCTATATACCAGATTAAGGGCCAGATGGCGGGCGCAGGTGTGGCAGACGTTGGATAGCAGAACACCAGAATGGCTGTGCTAATGACCTGGGCAAGGAAGCCGTACATGGTCAAAAGATGGGCAATTCTGCGCCGGACATTACAGAATTCACCAGACATTAGGCCGTCGACCACAGCTGATCGAACCGCCAGGGCCACGATTTCCCCACCACCGACTTGTCGCGCCCCACTGTTTTTTTGTTGTTGCCAGTTCTTAAAGAAGTACTTGGCACTTTTCTTATGAATAATGTCATAGAGCGTGCCACCGGCAACCAGTACTACCATGATAACGACATACGCCTGCATGAAGTCCGGTGACAGAAAGCCCGAAATTTCAGCGAAGGGATTGCTGGTGAACATCACATCACTCCATGATTTCCTGGTATAGCGCCCGTATTAGATTAGGCAGTGGCCCATCGGGGGTTCGCGTGATCTGCTGAAACCCCGTGGAAAGACCGAACTCTACGCCTTTGTTTGTGGCTAGACTAATCAGAATTTGTCACAGCCGGGATAAATAACGTTTATTTCTACTGAGCACTCCGGCGGGCTATGTCCCATAACTCACCAACCCCAGCAGCAATAGTCCGGTTCCGCACGAATCCGACATCTGTCAAGTCATACGGGACCGGCTGGCCAACAAGAGCCAAAGTCCTGCGACAAGCATTGGCAAACACAACAGTTGCCCCATCGACAATCCATCGAGAAAAACCAGTCCAAGATGGGCATCGGGCTCTCTAAAAAATTCAACCGTGAACCGCAATACCGCGTAACAGATAAGGAAAAGCCCCGACACACTCCCCGCAACTCTTGGCTTAGACGAATGGATCCAAATGATCAGAAACAGCAACAGACCTTCAAGTCCCGCTTCATAAATCTGTGATGGGTGTCTTGCTAAAGGGCCTGCGGATGGAAAGATCATCGCCCAGGGCACATCCGACACCCGCCCCCAAAGTTCCTCGTTGATAAAGTTTCCCAACCGCCCCGCACCCAGTCCCAAGGGACACAATGGTGCTAGAAAGTCTGAAACTGCCAGGAAACTACGGCCAGAACGCCTGGCGTACAAAGCGAGCGCAATACAGGCCCCGATCAACCCACCGTGAAACGACATACCTCCCGACCAGATATACATCAAGGCAACCGGATGCTCCAAATAATAACCGACGTTATAGAAAAGAACGTAACCGAGTCGGCCACCAACAATCACGCCCACTGCCACATAGAACAGGAGATCCCAAACCTGCTGTGAGGACCAAGTAGAGCCAGGTGCCCGGGCGCGCAGTACACCCAATGCACCACCGCCAAGGAATCCGACCAAATACATAACGCCGTACCAGTAGACCGTTAACGGCCCAACAGAAAATACGACCGGATCAATAGAGG
>LUSG01000013.1 GCA_001629395.1 Gammaproteobacteria bacterium REDSEA-S15_B12
GGGATATGTTGAATATGTTGATGCAGGCATCACGGACGCCAAGCCACGAATGGTCGGGTGTCAGGCCGCCAGGGCGGCACCATTTCTGGTTGGTGCTCCCATTGAAGAACCGGAAACCATCGCCACTGCCATCCGTATCGGCAATCCACAGTCATGGGATCTAGCCAATACCGCCGTGATCGAATCAAATGGCTGGTTTAGGGGGTCCGATGACGAACAGATACTCTCAGCCCAAAAAATGTTAGCGGATCGTTGTGGGATTTTTTGTGAACCGGCCTCAGCCGTTGCAATAGCAGGGCTCTGTGACGAGATGGAAAAAGGAAACATTCAAGAGAACTCAGTTGTGGTTTGCACTTTGACCGGGCATGGGCTCAAAGATCCGGACATCGCAATCGATCAATCACCAGAACCGATAACTATTCCAAAAGGGGGTGAGGGATTAAGAGATTTGATTTTGTCGTCCATAGATTGACGATGTTAGGTCCAAGATAATGCCACAATCCAGTTGCTATAGAAGTTGAGCCTGACTAAGGCAAGCAATGTTCAACACCCCAATTCTTGTCTTCGATATAGAAACAGTACCCGACGCAGTGTCTGGAAGGACTGCGCTTGAGTTAGATGGGATAGATGATCAAGATGTCGTTCGAGCGATGGCACACCGTCGACGGCAAAAAACGGGCGGTTCTGACTTTTTGGCTCTTCACTACCATCGTATAGTGGCCATAGGAATTGCCCTGAAGTCTGGAGCTTGGGTGACGCGGATTCGACTGAAAAGGAACTCTTAGAACGATTTTTTAGCGGCATAGAAAAATACGACCCAACCCTTGTATCTTGGAATGGTTCCGGATTTGATCTCCCGGTTATACATTATCGAGCGCTGTATAACGGTGTTGTCTCACAACGTTACTGGGAGACCGGCGATACTGACAGAGAGTTCAAGTGGAATAATTATGTGAATCGATTTCACTGGCGTCATATTGATCTTATGGATGTTCTGTCAGGATTCCAGGCCAGAGGGACCGCACCGCTGGACGAGATATCGCAACTTTTAGGCCTACCTGGGAAAATGGGCGTGAGTGGGGCCGATGTGTGGCACCATTACAACACCGGACAAATCGACGAGATTCGCAATTACTGCGAGACCGATGTGCTCAACACCTATCTAATATTTCTTCGTTTCCAATATATCCGAGGTCGCATGACCGACGACAGCTATACGCTAGAAATAAACAGAGTCCGTTCTAGTTTGGCTCAGGACGGACGATCCCACTTGAAAACATTCTTGTCCGCATGGGCACCTACCAACCCCTAGAGGCCCACGCTTTGAATACCCAGACAGTAGATATAAAGAATAACGCCTAACATGAACCAATCTAAGAACTGATAATTGAGACCGCCTCGTAACCTTAGCCCTCCGTGCCCGTTTGGCTTGCCTGCTCAGTCCGGCGTTTTTGATTGGTAGCCGTATTTGACTTTTGGCTTGTCCCAGTACGTGAGGAAGTATTTTGGCTGGCAGGTTGGCGGTTTCTTTGGTCAGTTGTTTTTCGACCACTACGCGGCCTACGGTTACGATTAGGCTGTGAGTTGCCTCGGGCCTGCCTGTTCTGTCCCTCGCTAGAACTACCCGAATCTGTGCTTTTCCGGCTTTTCTGTGCGTTATTGCGGTTAGACTGGCTGCGACGGTTTGAGCCCCCTCGCTGCTGTCCTCCATGGCGTCGGCGATTTTGAGTACGACGTTTAGGCTTTTCGACCTTATCTGATTTCTCATCTACCACTACCGCTGCATTAGAGAACAGGTTGCGTACCTTTGCAAAGAAACCAATGGTTGAGGGTGCCGCAGGAGCTTTAGTGGCGCTCGGTGAGGTAGGGGGTGGTTCGCTAGAGAGTTGCTCCAGCTTAACTGCCGCTTCTGGTGGTTTTTTCTCCAGAGGATACTGCTCCAGAGAGTCGCTAGAAGGGTGGTCTGATTTGAGTTCGTGACTCGCCTGGTAGCCCATCTCGTCAATATCGTCGCTGCGTAATCGCCTGATGTTTAGCTGCGGCCCCTGGAGATTTGCTGAAGGTAGTATGACGATACGAGTACCCAATCGATTTTCGATTTGGCTCACTTCATGGCGTTTTTCATTCAACAGAAAGGTAGCTGTATCGAGTGGCAACTCCGCTACTATTGCTTCTGTATTTTCCTTTAGCGCTTCTTCCTCGAGTATGCGAAGTAGACTCAATGCTGACGAAGTTACATTTCGAATTTGTCCAGTACCTTTGCACAATACACAGGATTGATAATTCGATTCGCTAATGGAAGATCTGAGTCGCTGTCTTGACATTTCAAGCAATCCGAAGCGTGAAATATGTCCTAATTGAATTCTCGCACGATCGTTCTTTACCGCATCATGCAATCTCGCTTCTACCATTTTTTTGTTTTGAGACGACGTCATGTCTATCAGGTCGATGACGATCAAACCGCCAAGATCGCGTATTCTTAATTGACGTGCAAGTTCATCAACAGCTTCAAGATTAGTCTGTAGTGCTGTCTGCTCAATATCTGAACCTTTTGTCGCGCGTGCGGAATTAACGTCGATGCTCACCAGTGCCTCCGTGTGGTCAATAACTAAAGAGCCACCCGAAGTCAGGGTTACTTTTCTTGAATAGGCACTTTCGATCTGGTGCTCTATTTGAAATCTCGAAAATAGGGGAACTGTGTCTTGGTAGTGTTTTAGGCGAACAATATTGTGAGGCATGACCTGTTGCATAAATCTACTGGCACGATCGAATACTTCTTGCTGGTCGATGACAATTTCCTGGATATCGCTGCGAAGATAATCTCGTATCGCCCGGACGATCAAGTTGCTTTCTTGATAGACCAGGAAGGGCCCTGACTTGTCGGCGGCTGCTGATTCAATTGCACTCCATAGCTGAAGAAGAAAATCAAGATCCCATTGAAGTTCCTCTACTGACTTCCCTATACCAACTGTTCTAGCTATCAACGAGTGGGTGGTTGGGGCGGTCAGCTGAGCCATTGCTTCTCTGAGTTCTGAGCGTTCATCACCTTCGATTTGCCGTGAAATTCCGCCGCCTTTAGGATTGTTTGGCATGAGTACGAGGTAACGACCAGCCAAACTAATGAAAGTTGTTAAAGCGGCACCTTTCGTCCCGCGTTCGTCTTTTTCCACTTGGACCAGGAATTCTTGGCCGACCGACACAACCTCTTGGATCTTTACTTGTGCCATTGGGGTTGCCGGAGAATAGCTTTTAAAGTGCGACCGGGAGATTTCCTTCAGGGGTAAAAACCCCTGTCTCTCTGCACCGTAATCTACAAAAGCAGCTTCTAGGCTGGGTTCTACGCGAGTGACAACTCCCTTATAGATATTTCCCTTGCGCTGCGCACGTATTGCCGATTCGATATCTAGATCAAGTAATTTCTGACCATCGACAATCGCTACCCGGAGTTCTTCTGGGTGGGTTGCATTAAATAACATTCTTTTCATTCTTTTCTCTCAACTCTAAGTCGCTAAGTCCCGTAACTTGCACCACTCGGGTGCAACACGGCACCAGTTATTTGGTCGTACCATTGGTAAGCCCAACTAAGCGACAGCAAGCCCTCGTAAACCGCTAGGCAAGTGATGTGAGAGATAACTGATTGAAGAATGCTTTAGGTGCAAACCGTACAAACCGACTCGCCAGATTGGCAGGCCACTGTTGCCGTGTCTGCTGTACTACAATTCCTGTTATGCATTGGTTAGACGGTAAGCAGTCTTGACGCGATGTCTTGGCATATACCCCTGACGCTCTGCCAGTGTGTTATTTGCCGAACTGCTTATTCTCAGTAAGCCAGCTATTTGCCAGGGTTATCTGGCGGCTGACTGTGCTCTCCGGGCACTCTGGGTGACCAATTTGGGCCAGTCATAATTTTCACAGTGCCGAAAATCTCTCAAACCGGGCGTTTACAAAGCTTGATATTGCATGCGCTTACACGGTATTTTTCCTCTACAACTCAAACAATTATAGCATTTGACTGTTTTTCAGGCAAACAACAACATGGTTAATCCAGATGAAATAGGCGGTCCCCAAGCCGGTCATTCAACAATTTTAGAGGTCGATGAAACGTCTGTAACCCGGCGGCTGGACAACTATTTCCGCAAAATACTGAAAGGGGTCCCCAAGAGTCACATCTATAAAATCATCAGGGATGGGCAGGTGCGAGTCAATGGGAGGAGAGTAAAACCGGACTATCGACTCCGACTTAAGGACAAAGTGCGAATTCCCCCAATTAGAACGGCGGATCGCGAATCTGTTGCGGTGCTCGATTTATCAAAGGTCGAACTGATCCAGACACTCTATGAAGATCAATCGCTGTTGGTCGTAAACAAGCCCTCTGGAACAGCGGTGCATGGGGGCACTGGGCTGGCTGGTGGTGTTATCGAGATGTTAAGAGCAGAGCGTTATGCCAACAGTTTTCTTGAGTTAGCCCATCGATTGGATAAAGATACATCGGGTTGTCTGATTCTTGGTAAAACACCGGATTGCCTTAGATCGCTACATGCCAGCCTGCGCAGACAGGAGGAATCGGGATATTTTCATAAAACCTACCATATTATTGTGGTTGGCGAATGGCAAGCTGATGTTCACGAAGTAAATGCGCCTATAAAGAAGACTCGAGGTAACCTGGCTAATCGAGTCATAGTATCGCCGAGTGGGCGGTCTGCTCGGACCATTTTCCAACCTCTTAGATACGCAAATGGATATACCTTGGTCGAGGTAAAACTAATGACAGGGCGAATGCACCAGATACGAGTCCATGCCGCATCAGCTGGTTTTCCTGTTGCGGCTGATCGCAAATATGGCAACGTTTCGGACAATAGAAAACTAGCGCAGATGGGGATAAAGCGACAGCTGCTGCACGCGTCTAGGATTGAACTTCAACATCCTGATACTGATGCTTGGCTAAAGATAGAAGCACCGCTCCCAGAGGACTTTGAACAACTCATGGCCCTAGCACCGAAGATATAGAAATGGATTATCGACTAGGCTCAGACGGACTTTTTTCGTGTTGCGAGCTAAGAAATCGCTAATGACACCGAAAGTTCCAATCAGTCCCAAACTGCTGTGTCGATCCGATTCTTTAACAGTCGGGGGCAGGGGGGTTCGCTTCGAGGTCACAGACCGGAGAAAAAATTACACGGCTTTTGTGGTTCGATCTGTCGGCGGTGTAGCCAGCTTTTTCAATCAATGCGCACATATGGCGTTGGAGTTGGACTGGAACCTGGGCGAATTCTTCGACGCGGATGGGCAGCACCTTATCTGCGCGGCGCACGGCGCACTCTATGATCCAAAAACGGGCGCGTGTGCCGGTGGCGCCTGCAGAGGCAGGTCCTTGCAAGCCTTAGACATTACCGAGTCTGATGGATATATATATCTGGTGGACGAGACCTATCGTTTGATAG
>LUSG01000130.1 GCA_001629395.1 Gammaproteobacteria bacterium REDSEA-S15_B12
ACTCCAGTATGGATTTCGACCTAACCAAACGCGACCTAATACGATTCATCTCCACTTACGAAGAAATCAGCAACCGGCAGGCACTCGAAACATTGCAAGGCAACAATAGCTTTTGGCGTGATGTGGAATCACGCGCCCACAACCTGTATCGCTCTGAAAAGCGTCGGAAAAGAAAGACAGGTAATATTGCGAACGCCACTCCACTGGCCAGTACACAGCACTGACCCTACCAGGGGACTCGATCCAGCCTGGGACGCGCTATTTGCAGATGGAAATACGATCCCAGATTCCGACGGGCGACCTCACGCTGCTCTCCGATAGGACGAGCCAATTTTCCTCAGGTCGTCTACATATACACCATTATCTACGCGATCATTCCCCGCTAATACGTCACATTCTTAAGAACCCGGATCTAGCACTGTCCGATCCAGAATGTCAGATCATCAAAAGCGACAACACAACTACTGTTGGGCTGATCTTCCGAGATAGTTACAAAATTGTAATCAAGCGTTACAACACCAAGAATACCTGGCATCGTCTCCGCCGCACCATTCGCCGCTCACGCGCTGAGAACTGCTGGCATTTCACCCGAACCTTACGGAGCCTGGACATTTCTGTGGCACCGGCTGTTGCCTGGATCCAGGAAATCCAGGTTGGTTTAAAAGGTAGATCCTGGTTCGTGTCTGAATTTGTCGATGGAATCAGCTGTTTAGACCATCTCAAACGGGATGTTCCCCATGCCAAGATCGAAAAAACCTTGGGAGAGATTGTCGGGATCTTGTGCAAGCTGAGGGATAAGCACATCTCACATGGCGATCTCAAAGCAACCAACATTCTGCTGTCGGACCAGGGACCTGTGCTGATCGATCTCGACGCTATGCGGCAGCACAAAACTGAAACAACTTATCGACAGGCCGCCAGAAAAGACATAAATCGCTTTCTTCGAAACTGGCAAGACAACCCGGTTTTACTGGCTACTGCTCGGCAATTGCTGTCGGCCCAAGGTTTCCCAACCGACTCCCGGTTTTAGAAGGAAACCCGCGCCGCGTAGAATGGATGATCTGATGGTCCGGTCGGGGTATGCCAAGCATCGATAATCTTCAGCCCGCGAACAAGTAACCAGTCAACGCGTCCAGGCGGCCCCCCGGCCAGGCCAGCTGCGTCCTGCACCGCAAATGACTGTAGCCGGTCAAGACACTCGTGACCCGCTTCAACGTTAAAGTCACCGAGCAGAATCGCGTGATCGTACTGTTCAAAAACATCCAGTACTTGTTCAAACGGATGGCGTTGACGATCCGGATGAGACAGGTGCGTGTTAAGGACATGCACCGTCTTGCCGTTCATACTGACCTCGTATCGCGTCAGGTTGCGATAGCCCCTACCGGTCGTTGGCAATAAGGGTTCACGATGCCAGTGCGCCACTGGAATACGTGTAAGTAGGGCGTTGCCTCGATTCGGCAGCAGACATCGCCGCCGTGTGGGGGAGAAATGAACCGCGTAATCAAGCTTTTCTGACAGCGTGTAGGCCTGGTTGTTCAATCCGCGCCAGGTTGATCCTTCGACTTCCTGTAGCCCAACAATGTCACAGTCTTTAATCACCTCGGCAATGCGATTAAGATCGCGACGACCGTCAGTTCCCCGAGATCGGTGAATATTGTAGGTGCCGATGATAAAGCTGTCGCCGGTCGGCTGACCGACACGGGCTATATGCTTAAGTTCTGAGCCTGAGGCAGGACCCAACGGCCAGTACTTAAACAGCAATAGATAACTACCGATTGCTGCCACTGCCAAGGCCAGAAAATCAAACACTGACATCCGACCACCCAAGGTGAGTATCCATCGCGTCTGGTCCATCGTTATCGACCGATGTCGCGTCAAAACAATTGGATAGCATCGATAACATGAACTCTGCGAATCCGGTCAGTTCAATCGTGCCGCATTGACCCGGCGTGCTCGATCAGGGACTATCATTGTAGCTAGGTTTTTGACTTTGGATAAACACCCGATGAAAACCGCTTTTCTGACTGACCCGAGGTTCACCGAACATGAAACCGGGCCTGGGCATCCTGAGCGTGCGGCCCGCCTGACCCACACGCTGGACCACCTGCGTAGTCAACAATGGTTCGGCCAGCTGATACCCGTCGAATCACAGCTTTGTGACGAGCGCTGGCTGCGTAGCGTCCATGATCGTACGCTGATAGAGCGTGCACGACAGGCTTGTAGCCAGGGACGGGCGTATCTGGACAGTCCCGACGTCGCGGTGAGTCAAGCCTCATTCGAGATTGCGCTACTGGCTGCCGGTGGCGTTCTTGCCCTGACCGATGCTGTAATCCACGGTAAAGCAAATAACGGCTTTGCTCTAATCCGACCTCCCGGCCATCATGCCGAGCGTGACGTCGCACTTGGTTTCTGTCTGTTCAACAACATCGCGATCACTGCTCGTTATCTGCAACAAGAATACGGGCTGGAAAAGATTGTTATTTTGGACTGGGATGTCCATCATGGGAACGGGACGCAGCACAGCTTCGAAAGCGACCCCAGTATTTTCTATATCAGCCTGCATCAATACCCACACTATCCTGGAACTGGCGCTTATTCCGAAACCGGAATCGGCCCCGGGGCGGGTACCACACTGAACTGTCCAATGCCCGCAGGTAGTGACGACAGCCACTACGAACAAGCCTTCCGAGAAAAAATACTACCTGCTGTCAACGACTACGGCCCAGACGCGATCCTGATTTCGGCTGGATTTGACGCCCACCAGGCAGACCCTCTCGGCAGTATCAACCTATCTACGGAATTCTACGGCTGGATGACCGAGCGGATGTTGGAAACCGCAGACCAACATGCCAATGGACGGCTTATTTCTGTGCTTGAAGGGGGCTATGCACTGGATGCACTGGCCGCGAGTGTCAGCGGTCATCTTCAGTCCCTGGCCGGTATTTGTTTACCCGACGAGCGTTCAGGTAGAAACGCCCAGTAACAGAAGAACCAGCGAAATTGTAACCATTGATACGGCTGTGCTGACCACCGTTGACGCAGCAGCTAACGGGACCCCCGTCGAGTAGCGTTCTGCAAACAGGTAAGTGTTAATACCTACCGGCAGAGCCGCCAGCACAACGGCGACCGATAACCACAACGAGTCTAACTCCAGTACAAAACGTAGAACCAGCCAGACGCCTAGTGGGAAAATCACTGTCTTCATCACACAGATTGCAGCCGATGCACCGAGGGAGCCCGCAACGCGGTACTGGCTCAGTGCACCTCCTAATGCAAACAACGCACATGGGGTTGCTGATTGAGCGAAAAGCTCAAGCACACCCACCAGGACCACAGGTAATGACAAGTCCATCAGGTTGACCAAAGTACCCAATGCAATCCCGGCGAGGTATTGATTGGCAACAACACCCCGGGCAAACGACCACAGACGCGAATCCCGGCCTCTGCCGGCATCACCAGAGGCCTGAACCAGCGTCATCACGGGAAACATCACCAACGCCTGGGTTGCCACGAGCATAAATAACGGCAGTGTCGCTTTCTCACCGAAGATAGTCAGCACCAAAGGAATGCCAAGTGGAATGAAACTGCCGTAACTGCTGCCAAACGCAAATATACCGGCCTCCCTAGGGCGATATTTGAAAACCAGGCCCGATAAGGTAAATGCCACAGCGAAAAACCCCAACGCACACCCGTAGTAGGCCAACAGATAGCTCCAGGGCAAGACGTCGGGTAAATCCATCTTGGCCATTGCATAAAACAACAGTAGTGGAATAGCGAGGTTGAACACATAGATCGAAATGCCACGGATGGCCGCCTTGTCCAACAACCGGACACGGCCCGCAATAAAGCCGCAGATCACGACACCAAAAATGGGGGCAACGATATCAATGACCACACCAACCATATTTCGATCTCCAATCAACCGGCCGCAACGCAATACACATCATAGCGCTGCCAGTGCCTGAACACCTGTAAGTCCTCCCATGTCTAGTCTCAGCTAAATCTTCACTGGGGTTAGACATCAGCAAGTGTACTGGTCTACCGTTTGCTATTTGCTGATCGCGCGGTTAGATTTTGGCCCACTGTAGGGCATTTATTGGGAGAAATGCCACAGTCAAGGCAAAGACGGGGACGAGTAACCGATCGTATTCGCGCAGTAGAGACCGGGGGACGCTGAAATCCCTGGGCCGAGTCCCGGTGAATATCACCCCTGAGCCACTGACCGAACAACGCTACGGCGTTCATTAGACTCAGTCGGTTGACCCCCGAAACCGGGTTGAGGACAGTACGCTGTCCATGAGGTCGCCGAGCATTGAGCGGTGACGAAGCCGGGTGGTACCGCGCACGGATTCTGGTTTACCCCACAGATTCGAGACGCCCCGGAAGCCGGAAATTAAGGCACCCCGGGGCCTTACTCATGGAGAGCGATGAGATGGTATTCCAGAGAACTTCTAGCCGATACGATGGTCCGACACTGGAAGCTGATGTGCTCGACTTCTGGCGAGAAAACCAGGTATTCGAAAAAACCCTAGCCAATTCCGAAGGCCGCCCTCTGTTCACCTTCAACGAGGGGCCCCCAACGGCTAACGGACGTCCCGGTATTCATCACGTACTCGCCCGTACGTTCAAAGATATTTACCCACGCTACAAAACAATGCGCGGTTTTCATGCCCCGCGGAAGGGCGGTTGGGATACCCACGGCCTGCCAGTAGAACACGAAATCGAAAAAGAACTGGGCATCTTCGACAAACAAGAAATCGAAACGCAAATAGGAATCGAAGAATTCACTCGACGTTGTCGAGAGTCTGTTATGCGTTATATCGGCGACTGGGAAAAAATGACCGAGCGGATGGGTTTCTGGGTGGATCTTGACCAGGCCTACTACACCCTGGATAACCAGTACATCGAATCGGTTTGGCACCTGCTTAAAATCATCTGGGACAAAGGTCTGATTTACCAGGACTACAAAGTTGTCCCCTATGACCCTCGAATTGGTGCAACCCTATCCTCACACGAAGTGGCACAGGGCTATCGTGAGGTCGAAGATCCGTCAGTCACCGTCCGTTTCAAATTAACGGGGACCGACAATACTGCCTTTCTCGTATGGACGACCACTCCCTGGACCTTGCCATCCAATCTAGCTCTGGCCGTGGGCGCGGACATCGACTATGTCTACGTCGAGAATGATGATGAGATTCTGATCGTCGCCGCAGCACGGCTTCAAAGCACGTTGGGAGACGCGGATCACAAGATTATCAACACCGTCAAGGGTCGGGATCTTGTTGGACTTAGCTACCAGCGCCTATTTGACTACCTGACAGCCGAGGGCGACATCTGTCGGGTACATGCAGCAGACTTTGTAAGCACAGAAGATGGTACAGGGATCGTGCACGTTGCGCCCGCCTACGGGGTCGACGACCTCGAGCTGGGACAGCGTAACAATCTGCCGGTCGTTCACGGCGTCGGACTCGATGGCTATTTCAAATCGGAGGTAACGCCGGTGGCAGGCTTATTTTTTAAGGATGCCGATCCTGTCATTATCGACCTGCTCGAAAAACAAGGACTATTGTTCCGCCAAGAAAAATATCTGCACAATTATCCGTTCGGCTGGCGAACAGGTGATCCATTGATCTATTACGCCAAAAATGCCTGGTACATCCGGACGACGTCGGTTCAGGACCGGATGGTATCACTGAACCAGACCATCAACTGGGTGCCACCTACGATTCGCGACGGGCGATTTGGCAACTGGCTCGAACACAATGTCGACTGGGCGCTCTCACGCGAACGGTTCTGGGGCACACCGCTACCACTGTGGACCAATGGAGAAGGAGACTTTGTATGCATCGGTTCGGTTGCGGAACTCGAAGCGCTGTGCGGGCGTATGCCCAATGGCACTATCCATTCGAGAACCAAGAGACGTTTAGCCGGCATTTCCCAGCCGAATACATCTGCGAAGCGATTGACCAGACGCGCGGTTGGTTCTACAGCCTGCACGCCATTGCAACGCTGGTCTCCGACAGTGTGGCCTACCGCAACTGTGTCTGCCTGAGTCATATTGTCGACAAAGACGGCAAGAAAATGTCCAAGTCGTTGGGCAACATCGTCAACCCCTACGACGTGTTCGATCACATTGGTGCAGACCCGTTGCGATGGTATTTTCTGGCCCGTCTTGCGCCGGAAGTTCAGAAACGTATCTCCGTCGATATCATTGCTGAAGTAGCAAGCTCCTTCATCAATACACTCTGGAACACCTATGCATTTTTCACGCTTTATGCGAGCCTGGACAAAATCGATGTCTCCAAAACGATAGATGTTGCAAAGCGACCAGAAATCGATCGTTGGGCTCTGGCACAACTCCACCACACCACTGAAACCGTCACCGCGGCTTTGGATCAGTACGATGCTCGGGCCGGTGGCGAAGCCATAGAGAGTTTTGTCAGTCAGTTGAGCAACTGGTACGTGAGGCGCAATCGCAGGCGCTTTTGGAAAAGTGAAGCCGGTGAAGACAAGGATTCAGCCTACCTGACACTTTACCAATGCCTTAAGACGATCAATCGACTGTTAGCGCCGTTCATGCCGTTTCTGACTGAATCGATCTATCAAAGCCTTGAGCGGTCCGTGAACACAGTAACCCCGCTCAGTATCCACATGACTGATTGGCCACAACCTGATCCAGCGTGGAAAGATGACGACCTGATTGCCTCTGTCGATATTCTCCAGAAAGTAGTCGGCCTCGGCCGGGCCGCCCGGGAAAGTAGTCGAATCCGAGTCCGCCAACCCTTGGCCCGAATACTGGTCCGGGTACCCACCGACAGTCACGCTGCCGCCATAAAACATCAGGAAATGCAGGTTCTGGAAGAACTCAATGTCAAGTCCCTGGAGTTCATCGCCCGGGATGCCGAGCTTATCGCCTACCGGTTGAAACCCAACCTGCCGCGAATCGGCAAGCGCCACGGCCGCCTGATCCCCGCTATTCGTGAGGCATTATCCAAGGCAAACGCTGCAGCAGTAGCGGCTGCTCACGCGGGGGGCGAATCAGTGACTCTTGATGTTGCGGGCCAGGAGATTGAATTTGAGCCCGATGACTTGTTGATTGAAACCACCTCCGCCGCAGGTTATTCAAGTGCCGAGTCAGGGGGATTCCTCGTCGGCCTGGATACCAACCTGACACCCGAGTTGATTGATGAAGGGTTAGCCCGCGAAATCGTCCGGGGTATTCAGGAGGCACGCAAGGATGCGGGTCTTGAAGTTTCGGATCGCATTCAGCTACATGTCTCCGGTTCAGCCGATATAGAGCGTATCTTGCTGTCCTACCGCGACTGGATAATGGACGAGACACTGGCTGAATCATGGGCTGAGTCTGGACAAAGCCCAGATTATTCAGTCAACGGCGCACTTGAAACACACAACTGGCATATCGAACTGAGCAAACACTGATGCTGGCCAGTCCTGTCTCATTTCAATGGGCGACACACTGCACCAACCGATAGACATGAATGGGCAAGAACCCATAGAAAACATTATCTTCATTAGTTATCCAACTATTCGACCCCCCCATCAGGCTGTGATTGGGTTCTAGGTTACGCAACGAGCTCAAAATAATCGGTGTCCATATAGCGGGTCTGATAAAATTCTTTCCCAATATTGTCTTGCTCTCATAATTTCTAAAGGAGGCCCAATGTCGCGTCGTTTTCTTTTCACCTCAGAGTCTGTTTCTGAAGGCCATCCCGACAAAATGGCGGATCAGATTTCCGATGCAATTCTCGATGCGTTGCTTGAACAAGATCCGAACTCACGTGTGGGATGCGAAACACTCGTCAATACCGGACTCGCTATGGTGTCTGGCGAGATCACGACCACTGCCCAGATCGATACCATCGATGTAGTACGCGACACGATTAAACAGATTGGATATTGCTCATCTGATATGGGCTACGATCACGGTAGTTGCTCCGTCGTTGTTGCGCTGGACAAACAATCACCG
>LUSG01000131.1 GCA_001629395.1 Gammaproteobacteria bacterium REDSEA-S15_B12
GCCTATGTCTACAACGCACACGTACGGCTAGATATTTTCCGTCCCAGGTTGGGTGTCAAAGGACGCTTGTGGGTGGAAGTCCTTGGCGGGATTTTCCTGTTGATCCCTTTCTTAGTTACGCTGATTTATTTTGGGTGGGATTTCTTTCTATCCGCCTGGGTGACCGATGAAGGGACGTCGGTCTTAATAGGGATAGGTAACCGCTGGTTTATCAAGTCGTTTGTCATAATTGGATTTTCCCTGCTTTTATTGTCCGCAGCTTCACTGATCATTCGACTCGCCATACGGTTGTGGGGCCCGGAGGATCTAATCGGTGAAACAAGAGTCGATGCGTTTACTCGAGCGTCGCACTCCGCTTTCCAATGATCGCTGACAGTGTTTTGACCCTGTAGTTCAGGCCGAATCACCGCCGTCGATGTACATTGTCTGTCCCGTAATGTAGTCAGCTTCGTCGGAGGCAAGAAAAACTCCAACATTCGCGACTTCATCCGCACTGGCTGCTCGTTTGAGCGGCACGATGTCTACCCTGCGTTGCATGGAGTCGCCTTTCTGCCGTCCCCACAGTTTGCCCATCTCGTTGTCGATGAAGGCCCACATATCGGTATCGACGATCCCGGGAGCCAGAGCGTTAACGGAAATGCCATGATCAGCGAGGTCAAGCGCCATCGATCGTGTCAGTGAAACCACAGCTGTTTTACTCGCGGCATAAGCGGCGATCTCTGGCCGGCCGCGATCGGCCGCCAGAGATGCGGTGTTAATGATCTTGCCACATTGGCGTTCCACCATGTGTTTGGCTACAGCCTGACCGCACAGAAATACGCCCTTGAGGTTGACATCGATAACTTGATCCCATTCAGCTTCCGTGACATCTAGAAAATTTTGGACCCGAATAATGCCGGCGTTGTTGAAGAAAATATCTATGTGGCCAAATGCTTCAACAACCGCTTGGACCATCCGGGTAACTTGGTCTGTCTGGGTTACGTCGACGGCCACATTAAGCGCCTTGCGATTATGGGACTCTATGGACTCGGCGATAGCGTCGAGTGGTTCGGTTCGAATATCCGCTAGAGCGACGTGGGCACCTTCACGGGCAAGGCGCCGGGCAATTGCCTGACCAATCCCACCTGCTGCACCGGTAATCAAGGCTACCTTTCCATCAAGTTTCATAATGAGTCACCTGGAATAATGCGGTATAACTGATTATTGTGCTGTCATACCACCATCTATGACGAGTTCTGCGCCTGTCATGAAACTGGATTCATCCGAACCCAGAAACACGCAGCCCCAGGCAATATCCTCAGCGGTTCCCATGCGTCCGATCGGTGTTTGGCTGACCCGTTTGTTCCATTCTTCTGGGTCGGCATGCACTGCGGCTGTCATGCCCGTATCGGCAAATCCCGGATGGACTGAATTACAACGGATGAGGTCTGGCGCATATTGAATTGCGGCAGCCTTGGTAAAGGTTCGAACACTCCCTTTTGCGGAGTGGTAGGCTGTGGTGCCCGTGCTACCGACAATACCGTAGATTGAGGAGATATTGATGATGGAACCGCTGCCGTTTTCACGCATGGGTGAGATCGAGTGCTTGGTGCCAAGGAATACACCGGTTGAGTTCACGGCATGCAGGCGATCCCAGATTTCAATAGTGGTGTCTTCAACTTTTACTCTGGATTCCGCGACAGACATTCCGGCATTATTGACCGTGATATCGAGTCGGTCGTAGCGTGCAACCGTTGTATTTACGGTATCAATCCATTGGGACTCCTCGCTGACGTCCAGATGGACAAAAATGGCCTCTCCACCTGCTTGAACGATGTTGTCTACTACCGACCGGCCACCCTCTTCGTTAATGTCAGCCACCACGATCCCGGTAGCACCCTCCTGAGCGTAGAGTCGACAGGTCGCTGCACCGATGCCGGAAGCGCCACCCGTTACTATGGCAACTTTGTTTTTTAAGCGCATGTTTCCCCCTGTATGATTTGAGCCATACCGCGTAGATACCGGAAATCCGGAATCAAAATTCTGACGTTATAGGCTGGCAATCATAGCGTATTCTCCCCTAGACTTAACTCCAAGGGTTCACATGGGTTCAAAATTTGATGTAGCCAAATAAAGGGGGAAATCACATGGATCTGTCAGCAGACGTCTGCCTGAAGATATACACAGACATGTGGCGCATTCGCTTATTCGAAGAGGAGGCGGATCGCCAGACCAATCTGGGCAATGTGGTCGGTACTTTGCACATGTATTGCGGGGAGGAAGCTGTTGCCACAGGGGTTTGTGCAAACCTGAGAGATGATGATTACGTACTTGGGACGCATCGGAGTCACGGCCATTGCTTAGCGAAAGGCGCGAAATCGGACCAGATGATGGCGGAGTTGTGGGGAAAGGCTACGGGCACCTGCAAGGGTAAAGGGGGTTCGATGCATGTCGCAGATTTCTCGCTCAATATGCTGGGTGCAAATGGCATTGTGGGTGCGGGTATTGGGCCTACGACTGGTACGGCACTGGCCAGCAAACTGCGTGGTACGGATCAAGTGTCAGTGTGCTTTTTTGGTGACGGGGCAGCCGCTCGGGGTACTTTTCACGAGGCAATCGCCATGGGATCGCTCTGGACCTTGCCGGTTGTCTATGTTTGCGAGAACAATGGGTATCAGCAGTGGGTGCCGCGTGAGAACGTGGCGGTTGTGGATTCGGTCGCAGATATGGCAGCCTCTTATTCAATACCCGGCGTATCGGTCGATGGTCAAGATGTTGTAGAGGTATACGAAGCTGCCGGCGAGGCCGTGAAGCGCGCACGTGAGGGTGGGGGGCCAACTTTGCTCGAAGCACGCACCTATCGGTTCTATGGTCACAGCCTCGGAGATGAACAACAGTATCGTACGACCGAAGAAGTCGATGAATGGAAGCAGAACCGAGACCCGATAAAACTGCTGGCGCAGTTCATGCGTGATCGTAACTGGCTGAGCGAAGAACAAGACCAGACTATTCAGGCTAACGCGAAGGCCGAAATCAGCGCCGCGACAAAATTTGCCGAAGAAAGCCCCTGGCCAAGTGCTGAAGAAGTTGAAACGGACGTTGTCGCACCGGTTCAGGAGGTAGCCTAATGAAAACCATGGCATTCAATGAAGCGCTTCGAGAAGGGCTTCACGAGGAAATGGCGCGAGATGATTCGATATTTGTCATTGGCGAGGATGTGATCACCCACGGTGGCCCTTACAAGGTGACTGATGGCGTTGCAGAACGTTTCCCAGGTCGAATTTTTGAGACACCGATTGCAGAAGCCGGGATTGTTGGGGTCGGTGTCGGTGCTGCGCTGGCGGGTATGCGGCCTGTGGTCGAGTTGATGTACCTTGACTTTGTGACGTGCGCGATGGACGAGGTCGTCAACCAGGCTGCAAAAATGCGCTACATGAGCGGTGGCCAGGGCAGCGTTCCGATGGTGATCCGTTTGCCTTGCGGTGTCGGGCGGCTGCTGGCCGCACAGCACTCACAGATTATGGAATCGTGGTTTATGCACGTGCCCGGATTACAGGTGGTGGTGCCGTCTACACCGGCGGATGCGAAAGGCTTGTTTAAAACGGCCATACGTTCGCCCGACCCGGTAATGTTCTTTGAGTACAAACGAATCTATACCAGTAAAGGCGAGGTGCCGGACGGTGAGCACATGGTTCCTATCGGTC
>LUSG01000132.1 GCA_001629395.1 Gammaproteobacteria bacterium REDSEA-S15_B12
GTTCTATCCTGTGCCCGATGGTGTGGAAAATCTGTGACTAAAAAATTAGACATCAACCAGTGCCGGTTCGAGTTGCTAACACGTCTGGGAGACAATGCTCTGATCATGGGCCACCGTTTGTCTGAATGGTCAGGAGATGCGCCGACCCTGGAAGAGGACATGGCACTGTCGAATATCGCACTGGACCTGATTGGACAGGCACGGCTGTGGTTGATCGCCGCGGCACAGACAGAGGGTGCCGGGCGTACTGAGGACGACCTGGCCTACCACCGTGATGTTCGAGACTGGCGAAACCTGCACCTGGTGGAACTGCCAAACGGCGACTTTGGCAGGACGATGTTACGCCAGTACTTTTTTGACGCCTATCATCTTCTGTTGTTGGAAGGTTTGAGCGAAGGCAGTGATCGGGAAATATCCGGGATCGCAGCCAAGTCACTCAAAGAAGTGCGCTACCACCTGCGACACAGCAGCGGTTGGGTGGTGCGCTTAGGCGACGGTACGCAAGAGAGTCACAGGCGCATGGTTAACGCCCTGGATATCTGCACACCGTGTGTGCCGGAACTTTTCGAGGTGGATGAGGTTTACCGTACGTTAGAAGCACAGGGTTTTGTCCCGGCAATGAATGATCTCCAGGTGCAATGGGAGCGTCAGGTGTGGGCTGTTTTGTCTGAAGCCACGTTGTGCATGCCCGAGATCACCAATCCAATGAGCGGCGGGCGGACTGGCCTGCACAGCGAGCATCTGGGCTATCTGCTTGCCGAGATGCAGTTTCTGCAGAGGGCATACCCAGGGGCCACGTGGTGAGTGCAGTTGTTGAAAACACCCGGCTGCGGGTACTTGAGGTGCTGGATAGCGTTTGTGATCCCGAGATTCCGACGGTCAGTATTCGCGATCTGGGGATCGTTCGGGCTGTTGAAGTATCTGACGAAAGCGGCACCATCCAAGTGCAGGTGATGATTACGCCGACCTATTCAGGCTGCCCGGCAATGCAGGTGATCGAACAGGATATCCATGAGGCGCTCGGGCGGGCTGGTATTGACCACGTCGCTGTTGAGCAGGTGTTGTATCCGCCCTGGACAACAGACTGGATCACCGATCAAGGACGCAGGCATCTGCTTGCAACGGGGATTACGCCGCCGGCGTGTCGTGGTTGTGAGGAAGGTCCGACGCAGACTGGTATCAGTTGTCCTCGATGTGGTTCCGACCAAACAAGTGTGTTGTCCGGTTTCGGTGCAACAGCGTGCAAGGCTTTGTGGCGCTGTGACCACTGCCTCGAGCCGTTTGACTACTTTAAACCGCATTAGCCAGCGTGCGCTTTCACGCTCTATCGGTGGCTGAAGTACGGTCGGAAACAAGCGACACGGTGTCTGTTGCGTTCGAAGTGCCGGATCAGCTGCGTAGCCACTACCGGTTTGTTCAGGGGCAGCACCTGACGCTACGCCGGACGTTTAGCGGTGCCGAGATTCGCCGGTCGTATTCGATCTGCAGCAGCGTAGACGAGGGTGAACTACGTATCGCGGTGAAGGCAATTCCGCGGGGTGTTTTTTCTGGGTTTGTGCATAACCGGCTTGCTGCCGGAGAGAAGATTGAGGTGGGATCACCGATCGGCCATTTCAATGTGCCGCTGGACCCCAGTCATCGTAAACGTTATGCCGCCTTTGCAGCGGGCAGCGGTATCACGCCCTTGATGTCCATCATCAAGACTACACTTGAGCGCGAACCCCGAAGCAGGTTCACGCTGGTGTACGGAAATCGAGAAACCGGGAGCATCATATTCAGGGAGGCACTGGAACGGCTTAAAAACACCTACATGAACCGGCTGTCGGTGGTTCATACGTTGTCGCAGGAGAGTCGGAATTTGCCGCTGCTTGATGGCCGCATCGACCGGGTCAAGGCAGACGCTCTGCTCGAGAGCCTGGTGCCGGCGGATCAGCATGATGAATTTTTCCTATGCGGCCCCAAAGGTATGATCGATGCGGTAAGGGAAGCGCTGCTCGAGAAAAATGTTCCATCGTCGCGCATTCATTACGAGCTTTTTACGCCCCCGGATCAGCACATCGACAACCAGCCTGAGCGCATGCCGATTCAGGCTCAGGGGAGTCGTTGTTCAGTTGTGGTGTCACTCGATTCCAAATCCACGACTTTTGAAATGAGTCGTGACGGGGATACGCTGCTGGAAGCAGTAAGACGTGTCCGGCCGGAGGTCCCCTACGCCTGTGAAGGTGGGGTATGTGCGACCTGCCGGGCGAAACTCGTCGAGGGGCGCGTTAATATGCAGCTGAACTTTGCGCTTGAAGAGTCGGACCTTTCATCTGGTTATGTGCTGACCTGTCAATCGGTGCCACTGACTGATCGCGTTGTGATTGATTATGATGACCTTTAGCTGTCGCTGAATCGCTGGCGGTAGTCTTTATCGGGTGACTTCAGGAGATTTAGCTCATCGCCACATACTGACAGCGTCCAGCGGTCAGCCGCTTCCTGCAGTGCACGGTAGATCGCAGCACAGCGCTTTCTGGCCCGGGTACCGGGCCAGTGGCCCGGTAGAAGGTCTTCAGGCAGGTCCGGATCGTGCAGCAGAATCCGGCGATAGTCATGAATCAGCAGGGTACGGGCTGTAAAGGCTGATTCGGGATCAAATAATTTCTTGCGGCGGGTCGACCGCCAGAGTTTCTCGAACCGCCGGTTGAAAAGATCATATTCACCGGCGATGTGTTCCAGATCGAAGCACCGATCCAACAGCGATTGCGGCGGCTCGTGGTCGTTGACCGTGTGTCCGCAGAACACTTTGGCTTTGTCCGCAAGGCCCCGTTCTGCCAATGCCCGGCACACCGGTGGAAGGTCTGCTGTGGGATGGATCAGCGTATCTGCGGTAAGCGTTCCAAATCCCTGCCACTTGAGCTCTTTTTTGAGGCCGGTACGCGCTGCTCGGCTGATCGTTTTTTGAGGAATGATCACCAGACGCCACTGACCATCCCAGCGGCTGCTGCCCGCAGCGTAAATACGGTGTTCGGCATCTACAGTTTGGCGACGGCCGGCGTCGGTCAGTCCGTAATAACTGCGCCGTCCCGAAGCTGTTCGTTCGAGCCATTTTTCCTGTGCCAGGCGGTAAACTGACGTTCGGACCAGTCGTTCATTTACACCCAGCGGTCGGGCCAGTGCGATCAGGTGGCTCAGCCAGATCTCCCCGCCTCTGGGTTCGAGCGTGTCACCGAAGATCGTGATCAGCAGTGATTTTGCCCGAATTGGTCGCCTTGCCCTGAAAGTTGACAGCAGCTGGCGTACTGTCGTCTCGAATCGAACAGGTGTGGAGCGGTCAGCGATTGTCGATCACCCTTTGCGCCTTACCTTGCGATCGGGGTATACCGCCCTCATCGTGCAGCACCACGTCGGCAGATACCCCGATGAAGGTCTTAACCCGGTGAGTCAGAGATGAAGCGACATCGTTAGGGTTGTTGGACGCGGCATTTATGGGATCCAATTCAACGTTGATGGTGAGCTTGTCAAGACTACCGGCCCTGGACAGTTCGATCTGATAGTGAGGACTCAGGGCTTCTATGGCCAGAACCTGTTCCTCGATCTGTGAGGGAAATACATTGACCCCGCGAACGATCATCATGTCGTCACTGCGGCCGGTAACCTTGGCCATGCGCCGCATGGTTCGGGCGGAACCGGGCATCAGGCAGGTCAGATCACGGGTCCGATAACGAATCACGGGCGAGGCTTCCTTGGTCAGAGAGGTCAGCACCAGTTCGCCCCGCTCTCCCTCTTTCAGTCGTTCACCGGTTTCGGGGTCGATGACTTCCGGGTAGAAATGATCTTCCCAGATCGTCAGGCCATCCTTGGTTTCAATACATTCCTGGGCAACGCCGGGACCAATGACTTCAGACAGTCCATAGATGTCGACTGCTTCGAGCCCCATTCGTGATTCGATGTTGTCACGCATCGACTCGGTCCAGGGTTCAGCACCGAAGATGCCGACCTGCAGTGAGGTTTTTCGGGGATCGAGGCCGGCGAGTTCAAACGCATCCGCAATGTTCAGGCAGTAGGTCGGTGTCACCATAATGATCGATGGCCGAAAATCATTGATCAGCTGGACCTGCTTTTCTGTCTGACCGCCCGACATCGGAATCACGGCAGCGCCCAGTTTCTCGGCACCGTAGTGTGCCCCGAGACCGCCGGTAAAGAGCCCATAGCCATAACTGACATGAATCAGGTCATCAGCCCGGCCGCCGGCTGCGCGGATCGACCGTGCCATGACCGTTGACCAGACGTCGATATCGTTTTGGGTGTAGCCGACAACTGTCGGTTTTCCGGTGGTTCCGCTCGAGGCATGAACACGCACCACGTCTGTCATGGGAGTTGCAAATGCTTCAAACGGATAGAACTTGCGGAGATCGGCCTTGTCGGTAAACGGAAATTGACTCAGGTCTTCGAGCTCAGTCAGATCGTTCGGGTGTATACCGGCAGCGTCAAATTTTTCAGCGTATAACGCAGAATGGCGATAGGCATGGTTTAGTGACCATTTCAATCTCGAAAGCTGCAACGCCTGTAATTCGTCAACGCTCGCGGTTTCGATTGGGTCGAGGTCAGTCGGTTGGGGTTGTTTAACTGTCATGTCATTGTGTCAGCGGTGGTTTCAGCAACCAAAACACCTCCAATGGCCCGAGATTTACCACGAAAAAGAGCGACTAGACCACCATCGTTACAAGTGACGCGCACGTCGTAGACGCCGTTCTTGCCTTGAAGGTATTGCTCGACTGCTTCGGCGATAAGTATTTCACCTGCTCTGACGGCGACAAGAAATTCGATCTGACAACTGACGGCCACACTGACATGGTTTCTCGTATTGCAGGCGTGTGCAAACGCACTGTCCGCCAACGTAAAAATCATGCCGCCGTGACAGTTTCCGTGGCCATTGAGCATTTTCTCGCGAACCTGCATGCTAAGGCGTGCATAACCGGGGCGACTTTCATCGACAGTCATGCCGAGCATCTGTGAGCAACGATCGTCACGGTGCATGTGTTCGCTACAGGCTTTGGCAAGCGCCAGTTCAGCTGTTTTGATGTTCAAGACAGGTTTCTCACGGTTCAAGTGGCGGAAAACGGGATACAAAACGACTGACGACTAGGAAAATATCGTATCACATTAGATTCGGTCGGGTTTACTCGATAGGTTCCAGGCGTAACAGTTGACCATTGGGAGCATCGGTCAGCAGATAAATCAGCTCATCCGGTCCCAAACGTACATCGCGAATTCTGCCGAAATCGCCATTCAATAGACGCTCTTCGTGGATAACTTGACTGGCATTAATTTCGAGTCGCACCAGTTCACCGAACTTGAGCGAACCGATAAACAGATTTCCCTGCCATTGGGGAAAGCGGCTGCCGCTGTAAAACGCCATACCCGACGGTGCAATCGACGGTACCCAGTAATGCACTGGCTGTGCCATGCCGATTTTATGAGTACCTTCGCCAACCGCTTTCCGTGACCAATATTCTTTGCCGTAACTGATCACCGGCCAGCCGTAGTTGGTACCTGCGATGACCTGGTTCAGTTCATCACCGCCTCTGGGTCCATGTTCATGCATCCATAGAGCACCAGTTTGGGGCTGCCAGGCAAGCCCTTGCGGATTGCGGTTGCCGTAGGTGAAGATTTCGGGCTGTGCATCTTCTTGGTGCACGAAAGGATTGTCAGCCAACGCGTCACCGCTCAGGTCGATACGGATGACCGAACCGGGATGGCTGGATAACGCCTGAGCCAGCGCTCGGATGCCGCGGTCACCCAGGGTTGCGTATAGGTTTCCATTTACGTCAAACACCAGGCGACAGCCAAAGTGTTTGCCGCCTCTCAAACTGGGTTCTGCCGCGAAAATCACCCGAGAATTGACGAGTCGGTCACCCACGAGTTCGCTGCAGTTTATTGCAGTACCGCTGCCATCAGAGTCACGACGGCTATAGGCCAGACACAGCAGCCTATTCGTTGCGAAATTAGGATGAAGAACCACGTCAAGTAACCCACCTTGACCAGTTGATGCCACGACCGGTACACCTGCTATTGGCTCCTCGAGAAGACGCCCATGACGCACAACGCGCAATCTGCCTGGTCGCTCAGTGATCAGCAGGTCGCCATCGGGCAGAAATACCAGCGACCATGGATGAACGAGGCCGGAAACTAACGGAACCACACGAAACCGGACTTTTTCCGATTCATAGCTCGATGTGGCGAGGACGTTGACGCTGGTCAGAGCAACAACCAACAGTCCCAGCAACAAGCGGTACTTGAGCCGTTTAGTCAGCCACAGGTACATCGCTAATCAGGTCAGGGCTTTCCGGCAACAGAGCACCGCCGTCGACGACAATGGTTTGCCCTGTAACGTAGCGGGCTTCGTCACTGGCGAGATAAACCATCGCCCACGCAATGTCATCGGGATCTCCCAGCCGGCCCAGCGGTATATATTGCTCGATCCGGCTTCGTTGTTCAGGATCAGCCAGAAACCCATCGGGCTTTTGGATATAACCCGGTTCCACCGCATTGACCGTAATGCTGTCAGCAGCCAGTTCCAGTGCTGCGCCACGTACGAACGCATTGACGCCGGCTTTGGCTGCACCGTAGTGAACGGCGCCAGGCATGGCCACTTTAGGCCCGGTTACTGAGGAGGTAGCGAGAAAACGACCGTGTTCAGACTTGCGGAGCCACGGCAGGGCCGCCTTAAGCAATCGAAAACAGGCCTTGAGATTGATTGACAAAGTCAGTTCCAGGTCTTCTTCGGAAAGTGTTTCCAGACGGGACCAGGGACAAGCGCCGGCATTGTGCACCACAATATCGAGCCCCCCGAGTTGATCTACAGCAGCAGTGACTGCCTCGGCAGCGCCGGTTGGCGTTTCAAGGTCGAGCGGCAGTGCCCAGGCCGACAGGCCTTGCTGCGTGACGTCCTCCACGACCGTTTGGGCTTGACTGAGTGTCCGGTTGGCTGCAACAACACGGGCGCCCGCCTGCGCAAACCGTCGAACAATCGCCGGTCCAATTGCTCGGCCCACACCGGTGATGAGGACTTTGCGACCTGCTAGTCGTTGCTCTGACATCCTGAATAGCCTCGATTGGAAAGCTGATTGTTCGAGCGGTTATGCGCATGCTTCACGTGCACTCTACCTTGGCACCCGTTGGCATTCCACTTGGCCGCGATGTTTGTTGATAATGCGTGCCTCGCAGGCGGCGGAGTGGTCAGAGATTTTGAAGACCGACGTGCAGGGCCAGTCAGTATTGGTTAACCTATGGTCACTTGCCTGGGTGGCAGTAAATCTGTGTTGATGCCTGCCCAGGAACTGTTCCACCGATCCAAAGGAGAACCGGACCATGGCTGCCGAACCTGTGACCCTATCTGAAACCCTCATTCCGAGCGGTGTCGAACCGGATCTTGATCATATCAGGGCCCGCAATGCCCGCAGTGTGTGGCACCCGATGGCCCACCCGGGGGTTCATCAGGCGAACCCGCCGCGAATAATCACTGGGGCTGAAGGGGTCTACATCGAAGATGACGAAGGCCACCGAGTAATCGATGCGGTCGGCGGCATCTGGAATGTGAACCTGGGTTATTCGTGTACACCGATCAAACAGGCCATCGCCCAGCAACTGGACGTGTTGCCTTTTTATTCGGCGTTTAAGGGAACGACCAGCACTCGGTTGATCGAGTTGGCAGACCGGTTGGTCGGTGTGCTTGAGCCAGAAGGCATGCGCCGCGCGTTTTTTACCTCGGGAGGCAGCGACAGCGTCGAAACCGCACTGCGGTTAACGCGCCAGTTCTGGAAGCTGGCAGGACAGCCGGGTAAGGTGAAATTTTTCTCCTTCAAAAAGGGCTATCACGGAACGCATTTCGGTGGTGCCTCAGTCAACGGCAATGACCGTTTCCGCAAGAGTTATGAGCCACTGTTGCCGGGTTGTATCCAATTACCTTTCCCGTCGCTTTACAACAATCCATTCGGAATTGATGACATTGATGAGCTGACCGACGTCTGTCTCAGGCAGATTGAACAGGAGATCAACTATCAAGGTGCAGACAGTATTGCAGCTTTTATCGCAGAACCGGTGCTCGGTGCGGGTGGTATCCAGGTGCCCCCGCCAAGTCTGTGGCCGGCACTGCGCACGTTGTGCGACAAGTACGATATTCTTTTGATCGCTGATGAAGTCGTCACGGGTTTCGGACGGACGGGTTCCTGGTTTGGTGCTCGGGCCTGGGGCGTCAAACCGGACATGATGTGTTTTGCGAAAGCGATCACCTCCGGCTACTTTCCATTCGGGGCATTGATGCTTAATGAACGGATCGAGAGCGCGTTTATGGAAAGCGGTCCCGAGGGTGCCATTGGTCATGGCTATACCTACTCCGGCCATCCGGTCGGCTGTGCCGCGGCTCTCGCAACACTGGATGTCACGTTCAGCCAGGATCTACCCGGCAATGCATCGGCACGTGGTGAGCAGTTGATGGATTCACTCAAAGTGCTGCAGTCAGAACACGAAATGATCGGTGATGTACGGGGAAAGGGCCTGATGGTGGGTATCGAACTGGTGGCTGATCGTGAATCGAAAACTCCATTGGACCCGCAACTCGGCGAAGCCCTGGCCGATCGAGTTTTCGCTGCCGGCGCGATGATCCGTGTTACTGGAAACATCATCATCATGTCACCGCCTTTGGTGATTACTGAATCGGAGATTGATTCGCTGACACAGGCGCTGGCAGTCGGGTTTGCCGGAGCTTGAACCAGCTCCGAAACCTTGAATTAGACAGGTCTCTTGACTAAAGTCGCAGATGTAACTTGCTGATGATAGTGCCGCTCCCTCGAGACGCTTTAATTCTTGCGGAAACTGCACACCAAGGGTGAGGAGCGTTGTGATAATACTAACTGTGGAGGATAAAACATGAAAATGACCTTGAAGTTGGCCGTGCTGAGTATCCTGGCCTCGTTTCTGGTGTTTGGTTCGGCCGCCCAGGCTGAGTATCCCGAAAAACCAGTGACCTTTATTGTGCCTTGGCCACCAGGTGATCTTGAAGACATTACTACCCGCATGATCGCAGAAGAATTTCAGAAAGAATACGGTGTTGCCGCGGCTGTGGTGAACAAGCCAGGCGGTGGCGGTGGTCCATTTCCAGGTGCTGCTGAGGTGGCGAATGCACCGGCTGATGGTTACACCATTGGATCATTTGTTATCGGTGTGCCGATCATTGGCCCACTTGTCGGTGTACCCGGATTCGAGGATCCAGACCTGTTTGAGCCGGTGGGTATCTTTATTATCTATCCGTTTTTGCTGGCGGCCAGTGGAGATGCCCCCTACAGCAACATGGCTGAACTGGCCGAGTATGCACAGTCCAATAAGGTCGCCCTGGGCCATTTTGGCTATGGCCTGATTCCGACCCGTGCAACATTTGTGGCTGCGATGGAGCTTGGGTTTGAGTTTGGCAGTGAAGCAGCATTCGACATGAACGATTGTAATACGTTGGCCAGTGGCGATGCCGATGTGATTAACACCACAGCAGCGCTGGTATTGCCGTGTCTGGATGATCTCAATATTCTCGCGACTATCACTGGCCCTGACCGGACTTCAGTGACGCCCAATGTTGCGACACTGAGCGAACAGGTGCCTGGCATTGATGTGCCGACGCTTTGGAATGGCCTGTTCGTTAAGAAGGGCACACCACAAATCGTCAAGGACAAGCTTGCAGCCGTCGCTAAGCGGGTGGTTGCCAGTGATGCGGTCGCAAAAGTTGCCAAGGACACAGGTGGCATTTTCTTCTGGGAAGGTCCAGCCGAGGCCAAAGCACGTATTGCCCGTGACTGGAAGTCCACCGAGTGGATGTTCAAGAAGATGGGAGACCTGTAATTGGTCACTAAACCCATTTAGAGGTTCTGAGTCGGGCGGCATAGCCGCCCGACTTTTTTTCAGGATGTGAGCTTCATGGATCAACCCGACAACGTCCGATCCAGAGCAGCAATCAACTTTTTCTGTGCTGCGTTCATTGTTTTGGTGACGCTGGTTCTGGTGAGTCAGTTGGGCAGCCAGACCCGTTGGCTCAAGCGCGCTGACCTGGTCATGCAGCCCGGATTTTTCCCCGCAGTTGGCCTGCTGGTGATGGGTGTACCGGCGCTCGTCTTGTCTGTTGTGTCCTTCCGTCAGATGCGTTCTGGCATAGCATTGGAATCACCACGTATCATCATCGCCGGTTTTCATCGCTGCTGCGAGTTTGCCGTGTGGTTCCTGGTTTATGTCTACATTATCCGGTGGGTAGGCTACCTGGTGGCGACGCTGCTATTTATGCCAGCGCTCAGTCTGCGGGTGGGGTTTCGTGGTGTACGATGGATGATGACGGCGGTACTGATCGGGTTGGTGATTGTGCTGCTGTTCAGGACCGGGCTTCAGGTCCGTTTGCCGGATGGTTATGTTTACAGTTACCTGCCGCCGGAGATTCGCAATTTCATGATCCGTAACTTCTGAGCTTTCCCATGATCGAGTTACTGCTCGAGTCGTTAATGCTGATCGCGCGATGGGATGTCGCGATTGCGCTTTTGATCGGTGCGATAGGCGGGGTCATTATCGGTGCGATTCCGGGCGTCGGTCCTGCAGTTGCTATCGCTATACTGCTGCCGGCAACGTACAAGCTTGAACCTCTGGTTGGACTCACGGTGTTGTTGGGTATTTACGGCGCGGCGCTTTATGGCGGTGCTATTCCGGCAATTCTGATCAACACGCCGGGCACGCCGGTCAATGCGCTGACGACCTATGACGGCCACCCGATTGCCAGGCGCGGAGAACCGCGCCGGGCACTGTCACTTGCCTACAGCGCTAGTTTTATCGGTGGGATCATTAGTGTACTGGCACGACTGATACTGGTGATATTGACCCACCGTGGGCAGACCTTGGCGGCAGCTGCGTTGGTGGGTATGGGCGTGTTCATTACCGTAGTCGGTATGGAACCGGTTCGTTTCAGTGATCGCTTCGTTTTCGGCCTGCCCTGGTTACGTGGTGGTCTGGCACTCATTCCAGCCGTTCTCGGCCTGTTTGCGATTTCACAGGCGTTTATTCTTTTGCAATCCTCAGATACGCCCCGAAAAATCCCTAAAGTCATAGGCAACCCTTTCGCCGGATTGTTGGAGGTGTTTCGAAGGCTTAAGCGGGTCGCCGTCTGTTCGTCCGGGTTTGGGATTATCATGGGTATTATTCCTGGGGTGGGCGAGTTTCTGGCTCAGTTTTTTTCCTATGGTCTGGCGCAAAAACTCAGCAAGACACCGGAGAAATTTGGTAAAGGGTCTTCGGAAGGATTGGTCGCGGCAGAGTCCGCCAACAATGCCGTACCGGCCGCAGCGATGATTCCGTTACTTGCTTTAGGTATTCCCGGCGAGGCCCTGACGGCCATGATGTTGTCGGTTTTCTACGTGCACGGCATCATTCCTGGCCCCAAACTCTTTGAGAACAACCCGGAATTTTTGACGACGCTCTATATTTGCCTGTTTGTAGTGAACTTACTAATTCTTGGGTTTCTGCTGCTCTCTACTAATCTTGGGTATGGTGCTGGGGGAGATTATCGAGGCCAAGCTGCGTACCAGTATGGCCCGGGTTGAAACGCCGCTGGACTTCGTTAATCGACCGGTCTCGGCCACCATTGCGATCATTATTGTGCTGGCGGTTACGGCACATGTCTGGACGGAAATCCGCAATTATCGACAGCGCCGGACAAAGACGCCGCCCTCGGCCTGAGAATAGCGTGTCGCAGTCGGAATGAGCCAGACCGACGCACTATCTTTAGAGTGCCGTGACCTGATTATCGATTTTGGCGGCGTTATCACCTATTCACTTTTCGAGCGGTGCCGCGATATCGAACAGCTTTATCGACTACCGGATGGGTCGATTGATTGGACAGGTCCTTTTGACCAGTCGCGCGATGAGTTCTGGCAGCAGTACCTAAGCGGACAGATTTCAGAGCGTGACTACTGGTATATCCGATGTGGTGAACTCGGACAATTATTGAAAGAGGAAATAACAATCAGGAGACTTGTGACTGACCTGAGAAACTTCAAGCCGTCCGTTCGTCCCGAAGCTGAAACTCTGATTCGGCAAGTACGTGCCCAAGGGCGCAGAGTTGGTCTGCTGACTAATGAGTTAGAACTTTTTCACGGGCCGGAAGTGTATGATGCCTTCGAGATACTGGGCAGTTTTGATGCCATTGTCGATGCGACACACACAGGCATTCTCAAGCCTGAGCCCCAAGCCTACCAGCTGGCAGTGGAATCGCTCGACGCATCATTTGCATCTGTCGTTTTTGTTGACGATCAGCAGAAGAATATAGATGGTGCAATTGATTGCGGGATTGAAGCCATTCGGTTGGACATTACGGATCCAAAAGCGGGATTTGATGATGTTCGAAGGGCGCTGAACCTCACCTGATTCGTATTCGATGTTATCCGGAGGCACTTGGAGTACCATTAATTGGGTGTTGTCCAGAACAGACTGAGCACGAACCGGTATGTGGCTGACTCGTAACCGACAGCACCGTTTATTGTTTATACTGAGTTTGGACACGAACAAAAAAATTGTCTGATTCTATGAACTCACCACCCAACGAGTTGATGAGTACGCTGTCAGAGTACTTGTCTCTTGACCCTCTATCGTGCTACTCGCTGCCTCCCGAGGCTTACACTGATCTTGCTTTGTATGCGCTCGAACTGGATGCCATTTTTAGAAAGGAATGGCTCTGTGTCGGCCGCGCGGAATACATCCCGACCCGGGGAGACTATTACTGTATAGATATTCTTGATGAATCTTTATTAGTTGTACATGGGCAGGATGGGGTGATACGTGCACTGTCGAACATTTGCCGTCACCGCTTTATGCCCGTCGTTCAAGGGAGTGGAAACACGAAGCGTTTTGTTTGTCCCTACCACGCCTGGACATACGAGACCGACGGAAGTTTATACGCCGCACCTTTTATGAAAGGTTCATCCGTGTTCGATAAGTCCCTTTGTAGCCTGCCAAGCTACCGGCTCGAAACCTGGTGTGGATTTTTGTTTATTAATTTGGATGATGATGCGCCGCCACTCCTCGATAAAATGCAGACAGCAGATAAGTACCTCGTGAATTATCGACTCAACGAGCAAACAGAAATCATGCACTATCAGACCGAGTGGGCGGGCAATTGGAAGTTGTCGGCAGAAAACTCCATGGAATACTACCACCATGTGGGGTTACATAAAGACACAGTTGGAGGGCAGTTACCCGCGAAAAACACATATTTGCCTGCAGGCCCTGATGACGGTTCTTTTACGCATGAACGATGTCGGATGGATGATGCCTACATTGGAGGTGAAGACCATCCTTTCAACCCGATGGGTAAATTGGATACGTTTTCTGACGAAGATCTGTATACCGGCTACATGGTGTACATTTTTCCGGCATTTACAATGGCTATGCGTCCCAACACCAACAACTGGTTGAGTTTCAGTCCTGCGGGGATAAGCAATACGCGAGTATTGGGCGGTTATCTAGTCTCAGGCGAGGTCGCTCGTGAACATCCCAATATTGCTGAGGAACGACGAGAACTCATCCTTAAAGTGAACGAGGAAGATGCAAAGGCGACAACCGAGTTGGCTAAGGTGATGATGTCTAGCAAGGCCCAGCGAGGACCCCTCAGCCCGTTCGAAGGTACTTTGGTGGAATTTTATAGATACCTGGCCCGCTCACTCGGGTTAGCCGAGAAAACTGTCGATGATTGAGACCATCAGCGCCGAAGAACTGGCAAGAGATCCAGGTTATCCGGGCATGGTACCCGGGCACGTGGCACAAACGGTCTATTACGCACCGTTTAAGAAACTCACTGAACCAGACCTCGAGGGGTTTTGGGTCCTGGAGTACCGGTGGCCCAACGGTTGTACGCCCTATGGGTTGATGTTCTGTGAACTGGCGCTGACCTGGGCCATGCAATACGCCTCGCATCACTCACCGCTGCCACCGACCAATGGCTATGACATGCGTGTAGCGGGTACGCACTTGTTCGGGTCTGAACTCGCGTTGGACTCCGCAGCAATTCTCGAGGCACGTGATCAGCGGCTGGTGCAGCGGCTGCCACGGTTTGTTGATGACTTTGACGATATATGGTCTCAGGAGATCGATGCGCTGATGGCTGCCAACCGGTTGATCGAAACCTATGAGACATCCGGGCGGAGTCCGGAAGAGATGGGGGATTACCTGGTGTATACGCGCGAGCATGTGCGCTGGAGTTGGGAGCGGCACTTCGAGCTCATGTACCTGCTACTTATCAATCACGCCGGGTTTTATGATTTGTGCACAGAACTGTCGATACCCCACGCCGACGTCGCCACGTTCCTGCAGGGGTACGACAGCCGGATCAGCCAGGGGGACCGGGCACTGTGGCAGATGGTAGACCTGGTAAGAGAGAAAGATCTGACTCAGTGGTTCACCAGCACCAAAACGTACTCAGACCTTCTGACGAGAATGCGCACGGCCGGTGGTGAAGCTGCAGATTGGACCGATTCTTTTGATCAATTTTTGGATGAATGGGGCTGGCGCACCGAGACAGTAGCGGATCCGCTTTCACCCAGTTGGATCGAAGACCCTGCACCCGTTCTGAAGTCTATTGGTACCTATCTTGTATCTGGTGAACGACCTGATTTCAATGCCAAGCGCAAAGCGGCTGAGGACGACCGTGAAAATGCACTGGAGGCAACTCGTTCACGGCTGAGCCGTGCCGAGCAGCGTGAATTCGATCAGACGCTCGACAGCTGCCGTAAGGCAAATTTTCTGTGGTGGAACGAAGATCACAATTTTTACATTGATTACCGTACGGCTATCCCGATGCGCAAAGCCGCGCTGGGCCTGGGCCAGGCTCTGGACCTGGCGGATCCAGAAGACACCGTGTTCTGTTTTTATCCCGAGTTACTGGCTTTGGCGCGCGGTGAAACAAGATGGAATGAACTGTCGGCACAGGTGGGCGAAAGAAAAGACTACTACTGGTCCTGGCGGGAACGTCGTCATCAAATTCCGAAATTTCTGGGGGTACCGCCTGAATCGCTGAGTGACCCTATTCTGACGGAGCTCGACGGGTTCACACCGGCGTTTCTGGAAACGCTCAAGACAGAAGGCAGTGCCACAGTACTGAAGGGTATGCCGGCGAGTCGCGGGTCGGCCACGGGGCCCGCACGAGTACTGCAGGGCGCCGATGACATTCATCAAATTCAAATCGGCGACGACCAAGGCGGTACGCTGTCGCATGCGGCCATTGTAGGTCGGGAATATGGCATCCCCTGCGTGGTGGCGCTGGGTAACGCGACAGCCCGGATTAAAACAGGAGATACCCTGGCGCTTGATGGCACTACCGGCAAGGTAACAATTCTCCAGCGGGCACAGTTATGACACAGGTTCTGTCCTGCCAGCCCTATCACGGCATTAGCGCGGGCCAGACAATGCTGAATATGCCGGACGGGCGGTCAGTATTTAAGCTCTATCTGTTGTCTATCATCGATCGAGACGAACCGGCGTTGTACGACTGGGCCAGTTCTGGGCTTTCGGTATCGGAATTTAAGGTCTGTTTTCGTGAGAGAGGCTATGAAGGCGTGGGCTTCGTCACAGCGTTTCCGCACATCACCAAGATTTTTCGCTATGCACCGGAAGTCGAGACTGTGGTCGACGTGCGAGAGCTGGATACGGCTACGCTGGATGAATTGGATTGCAACCACAACGATCAGTATCATGAATTTGCCTGCTATGCGGAGTCATTGATTGCTGCCGACGAGTATCGTGCATGGGCAAAGGCCAGTAGCGTTGATGAGTATCTTCAGTTCCGCTGTTCGCTGTCTGATTTTCCGATCGTGAACCATAACAAACTATTCGATTACTGGAATTCAGTCGACTGAACCGGGTCAATCATTGAGAACTGTTAGCCGGCGGTCTTTAAGAACTCGCGGGTGGCTGCTCTCGCTTCAGCAACCACGGGCTCGATATAGGCCGACATGCCGGGCTCGTAGCGTCTTTCATTCCACCAGCCCAGATAAGTGAAGCTGCGCAGCATCATAAATAGTGGCAGGCTCTGCTCGTCTGCAGCACTGAGTGTCCGGCAGTTTCGGTATCCCTCAAACAGGGACTGTTTAATTCGTGGGTATTCCGGTTCATCGCGGGTTTTGAGCAGCACGGTGGCGAGTTCGAAAATGCGCCAGCCAAACCCGGCATCATCAAAATCAATCAGGCGCACTGTCCCGTTGTCGATCAGTACATTTTCTTTGACGAGGTCAGCGTGGATCAGGCCGTAGTCCAGCTGCTCAGCGTAAGCCGTCAACCACTGCGACGCGGCTTCCCGGCCTTGAACAAGTAGTTCACGGTCGGTCCGGTCCAGATCTGGCAGGTCCCAGAATCGACCCCAGAACGGTGCCTCACCAATCAGGCCATCCTGGTCCCAGGCGTGGCGACGAAATTCGGGGGGCAACGCCCAGCGGTCGGACAGATTGTGCAGCTGTGCGGCGGCGTAGCCCAAGTTGAAAAACAAAGAGCCGATCTGATCTGTCGGTAGGGTCAGTGGTGTGCCGGTCAGTCCCATTTTATCTCCGTTTACCCAGCTCAGTACATCGACATAGCGTTTGTCGGTGTTGTGACCGTTGCCGACGGAGACAAGCAGTCGGCCGTTCTCGGCAGGAATCGGCCGCGGCAGATCCATGCCCTCTGTATTCAGCTGTGTCATCCATTGCAGTTGCCTTTTCATCGTGATAGCCTGGCCGGTGAACGCGCAGCACAGCGGGATTACCGGAGCGATCTTGTACACGGTAAACGGTGTTTTCGCGGTGTTTAAGCAGTTGGGGCGGTGAGTTCCTGACGCCCCACAGTTTGAGTGCAGCGGTGGCGAGATCCTCAATATCAGCCAGGCTAAAGCGCCGATCGTTGCTCTGGTGCGTTGAGACTGTAGTCACAGACGGGATAACAGTTCATCAAGGGTATGAATGAGCAGGTCGGTGTGTGCTCGGGTGAATGTCATCGGAGGTCGTATTTTGAGCGTACACCGATGGACGCCCAGCGTACCGGTAAGAATGCCTTCCTGCCGTAGCAGGTTGACCAGTTGATCTGCCTCCTGGGGCGCGGGTGTTTTGGCGGTGCGGTCTGTGACCAGTTCTGCACCGAAGAAAAGACCCTGTCCACGGATATCACCAATCAGGTCGTGCCGATCGGCGAGTCGGATCAGTTCGGTTTTTGCGTACCGACCGACAGCGGCCGCATTGTCCAGCAGTTGATCCTCTTCGAGTATATCCAGCACGGCCATTGCTGCTGCACAAGAGACCGGATTACCACCGAAAGTATTGAAATAGCGGTACCCACTACGAAAAGATTTCATGATGTCGGATGTTGTGACGACAGCGCCTACCGGATGACCATTGGCCATTGGTTTGCCGAGTGTCACTACATCGGGAATGATACCGACCCGTTCATGTCCCCACATGTGGGTCCCCAGACGACCGAATCCAGGTTGGACCTCATCAGCAATAATAATCCCTCCGGCGCTATGTACGACATCGGCTGTCTCTTTCATGAATGTATCCGGTAGGTCCGGAAACCCTTCGTTGGCGAAGTATGGGCAGATGATCAAAGCAGAAAAACCATGCTTGCTTTTGTTCAAGGCAGTGATCGCTTGTTGCAACTCGTCGATGAATCTTGCGGTAAAGGGCTCTCCGAATTGACCTCCCAATGGCCGATAACTGTCCGGTGTTGGGACATGGCGCACATGATTTTCCACGCCACCGATTGGCGGCATCTTGGTGCTCAGCTGGGATACGGCCGCAGTGTTGCCATGGTAGGTACTGTCAGTTGCAATGATGCCGGTTCGGCCTGTAGTGGAATGTGCCATGCGCAGTGCGATGTCATTGGCCTCGCTGCCGGTACATGCCATGATGGCGGTCGACAGGCTGCTATCAAAAGTCGACGTCAGGCGCTCAACGTAATCGAGAATGCCCTCGTGCAGATAACGGGTGTGTGTGTTGAGGGTGGACGCTTGTTGATGAATCGCGTCGACCACCCGTGGGTGGCAGTGACCGACATGCGGCACATTGTTGTAGCAGTCGAGGTACCGTTTGCCCTCGGCATCGTAAAGCCAGACATCTTCCCCGCGAACAATATGCACCGGGTCGTCATAGAACAGCGGGGTGTTCTCACCGAGGAGACGATCGCGTCGAGCGGTCAGGCTTGCGGATGATCTATTCATAAGTCAGGATGATACGCCGGTTTTAATGTGATCAATCATACATGGCTGCACGGCGTAACTCGTCATAGTCTCGTAAGTTTAGTGTTTGGCCAATCGTTTCCTGCCAGCGCTGGTTAAAAAGGTCGCGCACAGAAGTCGATAGCTTTCTACGTTGTACACCAACTGGGGCGACCTTGTGTGTTTCACCACCTGGTGGCAGTCCAAGAATCGGGTCCAGGTGCTCGCGCAAGAGGTGGTCATCAAACTTATGTGCGTGGGCCCGCATGAAGTCCAGACTGGTGTGCTGTAGAGTCATCTCAGCAAGTTCTGGATCAAGGGTAATACCGGCGTGTTTCGCAACGCGGGCAATGATCGTCGTGGGGTCGTCTAGAAAGTCCTCAAAACACAGAAACAGCACATTTTCGTCGTGCCGCCGGGGCCACCAGGTCAGCACATGGTGCCAGTAGAGCCCCGAACCCGTGCCGCCAAGGATCATTTTCTGTGCAAATTCATCCATCGATATACTGCCACTCTCAAAGGCCCAGCCGGAGAAAAATCGATAGAAGGAATCCGCCAGCGACAGCGGGTCACGTGTTATGTGAATAAAGCGACCGACATCAGGTAATTTATCCGCCGGCCGGTGGGTCTTGAAAACACGAGGTGATGCGACCTGTTTGGCGCCGGGGTCGATGCCGATATCCCAGGCGGATTCAAACCAGGGCACCACTTCCGTGATCTCGTCGAAACTCATATCGCCCCGGGTCCGTAAGGTGTGGAGCATCTGCTGCAGCAGTGTCGTTCCGCACTTGGGATAAGTGGCAACAAACACATCAGTCGCTAGCACGAGTGTCTCATCTGCCCGCCGTTCGCTCTCGTCGCTGCGGAAATGCGCCATGCGTTTCTGCATACCGGCCAGAGTGGTGGGCCGGCTGGCCGGGCCGGACCAGCGTGTTCGACTGATGTTGATCATGTCGTGCGTTCCTAGTCTCGATGATTACCCGGTAAATGCCAGTAACAGCAGTCGGAGACCCAACACGGTCAGTACTGCACGGAACAGCTGTGTAAACAGCTTTTCCGGTAGGCGGTGAAGAATGTGTCTACCCGCGAGCGTGCCCAGAAAGCCGCCGAGTATCATGGCCGCCAGTGCCGGCAGCCATGGCAGGAACTGGAAACCCAGAAAACCGAATATCACCCCTTTCAGCCCATGCTGTACCGTCATGCAAATCGCATGGGTGGCCACCAGCTTTTTGCGGCCCAGATGCTCCGGCGAAAGAAAGGCCGAAACCAGGGGGCCGGTGCCGCCGACAAATAGGCTGGCGAAGCTGGTGACCGCACCGACGCCGAGGAAACCCGGTAGTGGTATGTTGGAGGGGCGCAGTTTTGGTGTCCACACAGAATAGAGCACAAAAAGTCCCAGGATTGCGCGTAGGACTTCGACCGGGAGCGCAACAAATACTCTTCCTGCGATAACGACGCCAACGATTGAACCCAGCAAGAAGTAGCGCAGAACAGGCCAGTCGATGTATTCAAGCATAAGTCGCCTATGCCGACGGCTGCAGTCAGTGCGGAGGTCAGAAAGCTCAGCAGCACCAGTCCCGTGGTTGACAGGATTGTCAGGTCAGGTGGTATAAAGTCGACGATGTTCATCAGGATTGAATGTTAACGTTAGCATAGTGTTTTGTTCCGGTACCGTATCAGTTCGACATGAGCTTGTAGAATAGTCAGTCAGCCGCAGTGGAAGTTGAACGAGGAATTGAGTCGGAAGATCATGAAGGAAGATACAAAGCTTGTACACCTGGGGCGTGGCCCCAGCAGTTTTGAGGGCACAGTCAATTTGCCGGTGTACCGCGCGTCCACCATTCTGTCGGCGGATGTGGACAGTTACATTCATCGATTCGATGACGATAAGAACCTTACGGATATTACCTATGGTGCACGGGGTACCCAGAATTCGCGGGCATTGGGTGAAGCAATCGCTGAACTTGAAGGCGGGTATGGCACCATAGTTACTACATCGGGACTGTCTGCCATCAGTGTGGCTCTGGGTGCATTGGTCAGTGCTGGGGATCATCTGCTGGTCTCGGACAGCGTTTATGGCCCAACGCGTACCTTCTGCAATCAGGTGTTGACCCGATATGGTGTCACCACGGAATATTATTCACCGGACATAGGTGTTTCGATCGCGGAATTGATCCAGGAGAACACACGGCTGGTATTTATGGAGGCACCCGGTTCGCTCACTTTTGAGATGCAGGACATTCCCGGCATTACCCGAGTAGCAAAGGAACAAGGTGTGTTGACGGTTATGGATAATACCTGGGCCACACCGGTATTTTTTCGGCCGCTTGAACACGGTGTCGACATCTCGATTCAGGCTGGTACAAAGTACATTGCCGGTCATTCAGATCTTGTCATCGGTATGGTAACGTCGTCTAGCGAAGCCACTCACCGTATGCTGGTCAGCCATGCGCACAATCTCGGTGACGCAGCCAGTCCGGATGATTGCTATCTCGCCCTTCGAGGGCTACGTACGCTTTCTGTTCGGCTTTGCCGGCAACAGGAATCAACGTTAAAAGTAGCCACCTGGCTGGCAGATCAGCCTCAGGTCTACCGCGTGCTATATCCTGCGCTGGCGGATGATCCTGGCCATGCATTGTGGAAGCGAGACTTCAAGGGCGCCTCTAGCTTGCCATGGACTGAGAAGCCGTTCATGCTCCGCGTACATATTGGCCTTGAGGACCCAGAGGACCTGATCGCCGATCTTACACAGGGTCTGGCAAGAATTTGAACTGTCCGAGCCTTAAGCTCAGTACGGGTGGGAATAACTAAAGGAGTTGTCTTGTGACCAACCCAGGAAATGTTCTTTTCATCATGGCGGATCAGCTGCGCTGGGATTACCTGTCCTGTTACGGTCACCCCACGTTGAAGACACCTCATCTGGATCGTCTTGCAGAACGTGGTGTGAGGTTTGATCGGACCTACTGCCAGTCACCGATCTGCGGGCCCTCACGCATGAGTTTCTATACCGGCCGCTACATGCGTTCTCACGGTGCGACCTGGAATGGATTTCCCATGCGGGTGGGAGAGAAGACCCTCGGTGACCATCTGCGTCCGCTGGGTGTGCGAACAGTATTGGTCGGAAAAACACATATGATTGCTGATCGAGAAGGCATGCAATGGCTGGGCATCGATCCGGATTCAGATATCGGGATCAGTGTGGCGGAATGCGGATTTGAACCCTTCGATCGGGACGACGGTATGCACCCCGAGGGTTATTACGACGTTGATCCACGCTACGACGACTACCTGCGTGACCCAGGCTATGG
>LUSG01000133.1:0-9530 GCA_001629395.1 Gammaproteobacteria bacterium REDSEA-S15_B12
ATTATTCTGTCCCGTTTTGTCCCACACAGACACATGGGCATGGCATCCATTGCCTGTAAGATTCGAAAAAGGCTTGGGCATAAATGTTGCGCGCAACCCGTGTTTCTCGGTAATTGCCTTTACCATGTATTTGAAGAACACGTGTCGATCCGCTGTCACGAGAGCATCGTCATAGTCCCAGTTCATTTCAAACTGGCCGTTGGCATCCTCATGATCATTTTGATAAGGTCCCCAACCCAACTCAATCATACTGTCGCAGATTTCACTGATCACATCGTACTGTCGCATAAGCGCCGATTGATCGTAACAGGGCTTCTCCTGAGTATCATTAGGGTCGGAAATTGACGACCCATCCGCGCTCACAAGAAAATATTCACATTCCACACCCGTCTTCATCCGGAATCCCAGCTTTTCCGCCCGGGCAATCTGGTGTTTAAGTGCAACCCTAGGGGAGGCTTCAACCGGCTTACCATCCATGACCAGATTCCCCGCCAACCACCCCACTTCAGGTTTCCAGGGCAACTGAATCAGACTGTCCGGGTCTGGAATAGAAAACATATCGGAGTCGGCCGGCGTCATGTCCAGCCACGCGGCAAAACCGGCAAATCCAGCCCCATCTTTCTGCATATCAGCAATGGCACGAGCTGGCACCAACTTTGATCGCAGGCTGCCAAATAAATCAACAAAACTAATCAGAAAATATTTAATGTCGCGCTCAGTCGCGACCTTTGAAAGATTTGTAGGCATTAGTTTTCTCCGGATAAATCTTTAGTGATATCTCTAAATCTGGCGTATGCACCCAAGTACTCGCTCGTGTCGCGAGCTACGGTACAGAACTGAAGTTACACTGACTTTATCTAAAGTCATATAAATCTGCAGTTTACGGGGTAACTAATCTGCGGTGTCAGCTTTCTAGCAATCTTTTGACCTCACGTGTGCCCGCAAGCGGAACTCCCATCATGTCGGCACTCGACAACGTGATAACCCGCAAATCCTCGGGCTCCAAATTATGCAGTCGAGTTTTCCCAGTACAACGTGCCATCATAGACGCTTCGCCAGCGTTAGCCTGGAGCAACGCTGTTACTCCAGCCATGCGTTCGTCCATCGACCGGTCGGACGTATATCTAATCAAGTTGTTATCAATAACGCCGCCAGCTGAAATTGCCACGGCAACACCATAAACAACTGCGGTCGCACCCATCGCGATCAGTTTTGCTGCATCGGTACCTGAACGAACGCCCCCGGAATAAACTAGTGTGATCTTTTCTTCCTGACGGCGTCGACGCAGGTTGGAGACCGTTTGCGGCAACAGATCAAACCGCGGCTGCTGGCTGAGTTCCCTTTCTGGATCATCAAGGCTGCCCGCTCCGTCCAAGAACAAAGCATCGATGTTCGATTCAAGTGCAAACTCAACAGCATCGTCGATGTCTTCCAAACTGCTAACCGCGATCCCTGTGAATGTACTGGGATTTCGGTTTGCAAAGCGTTGAACCGCCTGACTCCAGGGCACAACATAACCTGTTGCAGTGGATTCAATGGATGATTCATCATCTATCCATTGAATCCAGATTATGTCGCTAGCAACACAACTTTTTCCAATATATCCGGCACCTGTATCCTGCAAAGCTCTACCCAGTGACTGTTGTATTTCTGTGGATACGTCATCAAATCCACTGACCAAAAACGGCAGTTGTAGCAAAGGCGTCTGTCCGCCCAAAGATATATCGATGCGACAAGCCTCACGATACGGGTCGATTACCAAACGCGACAAGTTAGCAGGTAGAAATACAATATCGTCCAATGAGGGCCAGCGACCTTCCGGAAAAGGGTTTTCGCGTGGCTGTAATCGGCGCTGCAACATGGCACGATTCTTTTCGAGATCTAATGGGTTCGTCCGAGCCATTGAAAAAAGGTCTTCCCGATGTAGCACCGAGTAATCCGCCGAACCTGTCTCTGCATCACAACGATAACAGCGTGCCGCTTCACGCAATGCGGTGGCCTCGTCGTAGGTATCTTCGATTTCCGGAAATTTGATGGGATTTGCACCGATACCATGGAAAACAGGCTCCTCAAGCGGCAACTTTTCCCACAGCAAATCCTGCGCCACTGGCACGCGACGGGTTCGGTACGGGGTTCGATACGGCATGGGATCAGCAATACCATCTAGGTACGCTTTAATATAGTAAGCCGCCCTTTGGCCATGATGCATGGCCATAACAATCGTCGATCCACCAAACGCACCATCGCCGGCGGCAAACACCTGAGGGTCGGTTGTGCCCATCGTCGAGAAATCGGCTTTTATACGATCACTGCCCATTAGATTGTGTGCGGCCAATTCGTCGCATTCGCCTTTCTGGCCCACCGCAGCAATCACCAAACCACACGCAATCTCATGCTCGCTTTCCTCCACAACACGAGGTGACCTCCGCCCATCCTCATCAGGCTCACCTGCTTCGGTCCGGACACAGCAGAGGCGCAGTTCGTCAGCAGAAGCTTTTAGGCCCGTCTGCAGCGTGTTGTAGATAAACTCGACGTTTTCTTTAATCGCGTGATGTAATTCAATTTTCCTGGCTGGAATATCTTCCGGACCGCGGCGGTAGATTACCTTTACCGTTTTACAGCCAGGCAATCTTTTAGCTACCCTGCACGCATCCATGGCTACGTCACCACCCCCGATAACAACGACTGTCTCGGGCAAATGAGGTCTTTCTCCAGCGTTTACGCGTCGCAAGAAACTCACACCGTCAACGACACGATCGTCGCTACCTTCACCAATTCCCATTGGCTTGCCCCACCAGGAGCCAATCGCGAGCAGAACCGCATCGTGGCGACCTTTAAGTGTTTCCAACGAGACACCACTGCCCAGTGGCGTGTTCAGATGAACCGTAAGACCTGGACATTTGTGTTCCAGTCGCCCGATGTCTTCCTGAATAATTCCGGGTGGCAAACGAAATTCGGGAATACCCCAAATCATTGTTCCACCAGCACGGTCAGTCATTTCATAGACATCAACCTTAAATCCTGCGACACACAAATCGTGTGCGGCCGTCAGTCCCGCAGGACCCGAACCGACGATACCGACACTCTGGTCACGAGTCACGACAGCAGGTTCCGGGTAGTAACTTGGACCCAACTGGTCCATCACATAACGTTTAAGGTTACGGATCTGAACTGCACCGTCACTGTTCTCTCTTCGACATGCCGGCTCACAAGGTGCATCACACACCCGCCCGCAGATAGAACTAAAGGGATTGGTCGCCGTAATTGCCTCAAAAGCTTCTTGTGGTTTTTCCTCCCATATATACGCGATATAAGACGGCGCATCTGTGCCAACTGGGCAGGCGACCTGACAAGGTGCAGGCACAAAATGATGATCGCCGGTATCATCCTTAAATCCCGGAGGGACAGCCGGAATCGCTATTCGTTCGAGATCGTAAACACTCATATGTTCTGAGCCAAAGCCAACCGATCCCCTTGCCACGGTTCGTATGGCAAACCGGTAATCGCAGCGGCCTCTGGTGTTAGTGCGACTAAATCATCTCGGCTCAACTCTCGAACATCCGTATAACCTAATCCATGTGTGATAGCCGCTATTTGCCACCGCACACTTTCTAGAAACCGATGGATATTGCTGGCCTCAGACGCCGGCTTGTACCGGTGTTCATGCTCAGGATCCTGCGTTGCTATACCAGTCACACATTGACCCACATGACACTGCATGCAGGCAATACATCCACCTGCAATTATCACAGACGTCCCAAATGCGGCTGCGTCGGCGCCCAGACAAAGTGCTTTCACAGCATCTACGCCGTCGCGCAGCCCACCCATTAGAACAAGCTCGATATTGTCGCGCGCGCCGATTTCTTCGAGGGCTTCCAATGCTTCGATAATCGCGGGTAACGTTGGTATGCCCACATGATCGATGACTTCAGAACTGCCTGCACCGGTAGACCCCTGCATTCCATCGAGCTCAACAAAATCAAAGCCATCCTTTACAGCAATTTTGATATCGTCCCGGATACGTCCAGCACCCAGTTTTATGCTCACTGGCAACCGATAGCCAGTCGCTTCTCGAAGCTCTTCGACTTTGATCACCAAATCATCAGCACCCAGAATATCCGGGTGCCGAGAAGGAGAACGAAGGTCGATCCCAGAAGGTATACCCCGAATCTCAGCCAGTTCTGGAGTGACTTTTTTTGCCATTAACTGTCCACCCAGGCCTGGCTTAGCACCTTGAGAGATATAAATCTCTAGGCCATCTGCTCTACGCATATCATGAATATTCCAGCCCAGTCGGCCACCCAAACACTGAAAAATTAGTTGGCCAGCTGCATCGCGCTGTGCGTCACTCATTCCACCTTCGCCAGTATTCTCCGCTATACCGGACATGGCTGAAGCCATGGCAACCGCTTGTTTAGTCGAACGGCTTAACGCACCGTAACTCATGGGTGCGATCATCACCGGCATCGAGAGCTTCAGCGGTTCAGCACCATTGATCCCTCCGATCTGAGTTTCCATGCTGACCCGGTTTACAACGTCAGCTACATTTCCGGCATTCGAAAGATCCTTGCGAAATGCTAGATCAGACACATGTGGTAACGATCGTGCACCACCATAACCTCGAATCCGGTAACGGCCGCTATTGGACTTGATATGAATGTCCTCCTGCACCTTGGTATTCCAGTATTCAGATTGACCAGAAAATACGGTGAATGGCAGGCTACGCATCTGCTCCTCACTACTCCCATAGCGCAATTTTTTGCCAGCGTTGATGACTTTGGTAAACGATCCACTGAAGGAGATTTCATATCGATCAAGGAAGGCCCTAATCTCCTCGTCTTCACCTGACTCCGTATCAACAATCATCGCGTCGGACCCAAGATCTTGAACCTGCCCTCCAATAAATATCTCACCAGCCGACATGTCTTCACCGACTCGTTCACCGGAATCACCCAGGATAATAATGCGCCCACCGTACATCATATAGCCCGCCATAAAATTGGCATTGCCTACACAACACAACGTGCCGGCCTTCATGACCTGCCCTGCCCGAGAACCCATATTGCCGCGAATCACAATCTCGGCACCACGGATAGCGACCCCCGGAATCGCACCGGAATTGCCACCGACAACAACCGAACCACTGTACATATTGTCGCCGACACCCCAACCGACGTTGTGTGCTATTTTGAAATGCGCCTGATCCGACAGCCCGGCACAGAAATATCCTGCTGATCCGTCAACATGAACAGTGATTGGGTCGGTGAGGCCTACGCCAATATGGTGTCGAGCATCAGGGTTACTTATGTGAACATCTACACCCTCAGCTCCGAATTGGCGGAGCTGCTCATTGACCTCGCGAACCGTGAGACTCGCTAGGTCAAGCGTGACCATGTCGCGTAGGTTCCCGGAGCAGGTTCGCGAGTATTGAGAGAACGACCTGGAAATAGCCGATTCAAGGAAACTTCCTCTGAGGCAACCGCCACCAGATCATCATCTTGATACAGAATCATAGGCTTAGCAGCTAACCGGTCTTTCGCATACCCAATCTGGTCTTCGGTCGATACTAGAAAAGAAAATGTACCATCAAGATCATCGATTGAAGATTCAAGTGCAGCATTTAAATCGCGGCCCTGCGCAAGCTTGTCAGCAAGATAAACAGCAATAAGCTCACTGTCGTTGTCGGTCGTAAACTCGAATCCTCGCTGTTCGAGCCGACGGCGCATTTTCCAGTAATTTGTGATCTGACCATTGTGGACGATAGCGACGTCAGCGAATCCTGTTGCCCAGAACGGATGCGATGCCTCGGGTTTAACATCGCTTTCGGTTGCCAAACGAACATGACCCAGACCATGGGTCCCTCGGTAACTGTGCACAGCATATCGGTCATCGACTTCATGGGCGCTACCGACATCTTTCACAATCTCAAGGCTGGTCCCAATTGAGATAACCTTGGCTGTTTGCTCCATGTCGTAAGCGAGCTTCTGCACGTCTCCAGCATATTTCACCGTGACCCGATAATTATCGCCAACCTCACTCTCATCGAGAATCACTGCATTAAATACCAACAAACGTTGTCGGATGGTGTCGATTGCAGTTTCAGAGTCGGATCCAGTACCGAGAAAAAAACGTAGCTTGAGTTCGCCAGGATTGGCTTCGCCATATAGGGCAAACCCTGTCGAATCTGGTCCTCGGTGTTGACAGCCATCGAGCATCCGAATCAACGCGTCACCTGTATCAAAGATTCTCTCGGTGCCTTTGAACATAATCCCTGCTATGCCACACATACTAATTGTTCCTTAAGTTTGATGAGGTAATGACGAACCATATCCTGAGTTAAGCACAGAGCTAGCCACCACAAACGTTTCTAGACTGTCCATAACTGGAGGCTACTACTCCAAACATGTTCCATCTAGCCCAAAAACGACTTTGCTGAATCATCCATCTCAGACCACCAATCAGTATGGTGTATCGGAGCGGTTGTACCAGTCACCGGAGAGCGGTGCGCTTTATCTCTATAGGTCACAATATTCTCTTCCTTATGGTGTTCCCAATGCTTAAAATTCTCAGCCGCTATATCCCAGTCGAGATCATAATCAAGTTCACGACAAAGATCTTTACAGTAATCTGTCTGAAAATCGATATCCTGGATTGGATCTTCCAATGCCTCTTCCCGACTTTGCCAGTTTTTTGCATCAGCAGTCATCTCACTGGCAGACGGTAATTTTATACGGCCAAGCATGATTTCACGGGCATACCAAGCCTGCGCATCAAACATGCTAAACGTGTAGTACTGATCCTGCATGCCTAAGTAAATAACCTTTGGATTATCAATCCAGACAATACCTTTATAGAGAGTTCCTGGATAGAGCCGATTATGCGTAGCCAAACGAAGACTCTGGGGTAAGAACGGAAAATAGTGCAAGTAGCCAGTACAAAGAATAACGGCATCAAATTTTCGTGTGTCCCCGTTAGAAAAATACGCAGTGTTACCTTCGAACCGATTAATCAGGGGGAGCTCTTCTATACCATTAGGCCAATCAAATCCCATAGCGCCGGTTCGGTAAGTACAGGTCACCGATTTTGCCCCGTATTTTAAACTCTGCAATGCAATATCTTCAGCAGAATAACTAGCCCCCACTACGAGAACCTGTTGCCCAGCAAACTCAACTGCATCACGAAAATCGTGCCCGTGAATCACCCGACCTGGAAAATTATCAATGCCTTCAATTTGAGGAACATTAGGTACTGAAAAATGGCCCGTTGCAACCACGACATAATCAAATTTTTCTTCTATATCTTCGTTGTCGATTAAGTTCGTGGCACGCAATGTAAATTGACCTGTCGCATCGTTGAATTGAACATCGCGTACTGCATGATTGAACTGCACCCAATCACGAACATTAGACTTGTCTACACGACCCAAGATGTAGTCGCGCAGCGGCTCACGCGGCGGAAAAGAAGGAATAGGTTTACCGAAATGCTCCTCGAAACTGTAATCGCCAAACTCCAAGCATTCCTTGGGGCCATTCGACCACAGGTAGCGGTACATACTTGAGTGCGCTGGTTCACCATACTCATCTGTACCCGTACGCCAGGTGTAGTTCCATAGACCGCCCCAATCGCTCTGACGTTCGAAACACACGATTTCCGGAATCTCAATCCCTTTGTCAGCAGCGGACCGGAATGCCCGCAACTGGCTGAGCCCGCAGGGGCCAGCCCCAATGATTGCCACACGTGCCATATCTTAAATCTCCCCTCCGTGAGTTTTCGCTTATGATTCTAACTGTCTTTTGCAGATTTTCGACTCTTGGCAACAAATCAAATTCACGACCGTAATCAAAAATGGCGCCTTTGTAGGAAGACGTGCCACGGAATACATTTCATTTAAGTTCTGACTTATGATTATGCAAGAAAGTTAGCAGGCTAGGCTAGCCGTGCACTGTGTTCCCGTGGGACAACCCACCGTGCTTGGAGAAACGTAATGACATTAGACCGTCGCGTGATCAACATCTATGACACTCCCTATACGACCTACAATCTTGAAGGCGCAGTACAGAAGGATATGCAACTACTGAACATCAGCTACAGTAAAGAAACTGGTCACGGTTGGTATGTGATCCGGATGGCAGCCGGCGCAGCGACTATTCCACATACGCACGAATCTCGTGAGGAGTATCTTATTCTGGAAGGTGATCTGATCGAAAGTGACGGCACCGTATTAAAGGCCGGTGACTTCGTCAGCTATGCCCCTGGAACGCATCACAATTCCAGAACGAAAAACGGTTGCCTCCTGATTGGACTTGATCGGACAGCAGAATGAGTTTTCTTCTGACAAAAGAACAAATTGACCGGTTTAACGATGATGGTTATCTAATCGTTGACAACTTACTGGACGAGAAAACAATCACGCAACTGCACACACGATTCGATCGACTGTTTCGCGGAGAATTCGAAACCGGGATCAGGCCCGACGAGGTGAACTGGCAGGAAGGTGACAGTGATCCGGAGCTGACCCGCCAAATTTGCAATGCCTGGAAGTCCGACCCCTGTGTTGCGGCAACGGTGCTTCGTGAAGATCTTGGACAAGCACTGGCCCAACTAGGGGCCTGGCCTGGCACACGGATCGTACAGGACAATGTACTCAGCAAACCTCCCACAGCACGCGCGCTTGGGTACCACCAAGACAACGCGTATCTGGCCTGGTACACGCCACGGGAAATGCTCACCTGTTGGATCGCACTGGACGATACTTCAAAAGATAGTGGCACTCTGGAGTTTGTGCGAGGATCACATCTGTGGCATGGCCAACAATCACCGCAGGGTACGTTTCACGATCCATCCGATTACAGACAGGCCATGACAACGGCTGCTCAACGGGAAGACGTGACCCCGGAGGTGGTCCACGTCGAGGTCCCGCGGGGTGGTGGCTCATTCCACCACGGCTGGACCTGGCACGGTTCGGGTACAAATAGATCACATAACTGGCGACGAGCCCTTGTCTTACATGGTATGCGGTCCGACGCTCAGTTCGTACCGGAACATCTCAACCACGGGAATGGTCCCATCTACAGTCGGTACAAACATCTCGATGACTGTGAACTGGACGAAAACTACTTCCCTATCTTATGGCGAGAGGATGGGCACCGCACAGCGGGGATCAAGTCAATAACAACTTCAACTAGGGACTAGTAATAAGACGGCCAAATTTTGATTAGCTGAGCAGATCGTCCACGGCACCACCGAGTTGGCGCATTGCGGCATCCTCTCTGCCTGGTCCTCCAGCACAATGACCCCAGTCTGATTCGATAACCCGCAATTCCGCATGCGACATGTGCTGCACTTCCACAGCACTGTCCTCGGGAGTGAAATAAAGATCAGTTCTTGATGGCATGATAATTGCCTGTGCTTTGATCGATGACAGCGCCTGTTCGTAACCCCCTTCTAAAGACTGTAATTTTCCAACATCGGCTGACTGCCAGGTTCTGAGTTTGGCTAAAAGATCGTTGGCATCCCATCCAAGATGGTCT
>LUSG01000133.1:9540-10672 GCA_001629395.1 Gammaproteobacteria bacterium REDSEA-S15_B12
CCGCCAGAGCGACTCGCGAAAGAAGGCCTGCGAATAAGCCCAGCCACAATACACCCGCCCAAAGGCCTTCAGGCCCGCCTCAGGCGGCACATCATAATGACCCTCAGCATAGACGGAATCTGCGGTCAGCGCCGCTTCAACACCAGCGAGAAACACTTTGTTATGGGGGGAGCAACGGGCAGATCCGCACCAGGGTAGGATCCGCCGTACCAGATCTGGAAATGCCACTGCCCAGTGAAAAGCCTGAATGGCACCCATTGACCAGCCAGCCACCAATTGAATACCGGCAACACCAAACTTCTCAGTCAATAGGCGATGCTGACACAATACATTGTCATAAATATCGACCTGCGGAAAACGTGGGCCTGAGTTCGAATCAACCGCATTGCTGGGTGAAGTTGACAACCCATTTCCAAAAAGATTCGGTGAGATCACGAAATAGTGATCCGTATCGAAAACATTGCCGGGCCCGACAAGCGGCGCATATCCATCGTGCGTGCCCGTGTAATAGGTCGGCAATACAATCACGTTGTCCCGCGCCATCGACAACTGTCCCCAGGTTTTTGCAACTAGAACTGCGGATTTGAGTGTTTCTCCAGACACCAGAGTAACGTCACCCAGTTCGTATTCGATGAACTCGTCCGTCATGGCCTGGCTTTGACTTGCATCGAGACTGGAATAACCAGGATTACCACAGCTTAAGGTAGCGGTCGACTTCCCAGTCACTGACATGGGTCAAATAGCTGTCCCACTCGGCTCGCTTGAATTCAGCAAAGGTCTTAAACATGAGATCTCCCATCACCTCTCGACCCAGATCGTCGGCCTCAAAAGCATCAATGGCCTCTCCGAGGCTGCGCGGCAGATATCCGACCCCCAATTCGGCCAGTTCCACATCCGACTTGAGGTACATATTCTCGGTATGCGGTGGACCGGGATCAATCCTTTCGCGTACGCCTTGTAAACCCGCGGCAAGCACCATGGCGCCGCCCAGATAAGGGTTGTTGGCAATATCTGCAGCGCGTAGTTCTACCCGCTCCCCACCCAGTGGGACCCGAATTGAATTTGTTCGGTTGTTGTTGCCAAAGCAGGCAAAGACTGGCGCCCAGGTAAACCCCGACATGCTGCCTGTTTT
>LUSG01000134.1 GCA_001629395.1 Gammaproteobacteria bacterium REDSEA-S15_B12
GGGCTATACCCTGGCTGATCAGACAGACCGTCTTGATGAAGCATTGGTGCTGATCGAGCGTGCGTTGGTACTGCTTCCTGAAGATCCCTTCATTTTGGACTCCATGGGTTGGGTGCATTATCGGTTGGGCAACAACGACCTGGCGCGGGAGTATCTGCAAAAAGCGATCGATCTGCGTCTGGATGCGGAGATTGCGGCACATCTGGGAGAGGTACTGTGGATGGAAGGGAAGCGCGATCAGGCGCGGGCAGTGTGGCAACGCGGGCATGAAAATGACCCGGATAATTCAGTACTGCGGGAGACGTTGCGGAAGTTCGAACCGTGAACGGTAAGCGCTGGTTCAGCGTCTGTCTGTTGGTCTCGGCCTGCGCCCAAGTGTCATCAGCACCTGTTGACCCGGACCCGCCGACCGAAAATACGTTGTGGCAACAAAGACAGTTATTTTTATCGGGTTATGATACGTGGAATCGCGGTGCCCGCCTGGCGGTCAAGGCCGGTCGTCGGCATGAAACAGCAACTATCTATTGGCGACGTCGTGGACTCACCAGTCGTATAGATTTGTTCGGTGCTTTCGGGGTTGGAAGAGTTCAGATATCCGACGATCCGCAGGGTGCTGTTTTGGTAAAGGACAATGCAGATTCGATCAAGGGTCAATCGGCCGATGAAGTGCTGTACAGAACTCTCGGCTGGCATGTGCCGTTTAAGCAGATGGGGTACTGGTTACGCGGGTTGCCTGAACCGGAACTGCCTGTGACGATCAAACTCGATAAAAACGGCAGGTTGGAAAAGCTTATACAGTCGGGTTGGCAGGTTACGTTCCTGCAATATCGAATTTATGCGGGCCTAGAGCTGCCCCGGAAGCTCTATCTTGTTGCTAATCCCGATATGCTTCCAGCCAGGATTCAGCTGGAGGATGATCAGGCTAAGAGTTTCAGTGTGAAGATTGTGATCAGTCAGTGGCACGACAGCGACGACAAGCCGCGACATTCAAGATGAAAAACTGGCCGGCACCTGCGAAGTTGAACCTGTTTCTACACGTCGTGGGTCGACGTGGGGACGGTTATCATGAACTGCAAACATTGTTTCAGCTGCTCGATTTTGCTGATGTACTGCGCTTCGAGGTGCGAAACGACGGCGTGATTCGCCGCGAAGGCGGGGCAGGTCTGCCTGAGTGTGACTTAACAGTACGGGCGGCCCGAAAACTACAGCAGTTCGGGGGAACCGACCTTGGTGTTGATATAAAGCTCGAGAAAAGGATTCCCGTTGGTAGCGGTCTGGGCGGTGGGAGCTCAGATGCGGCCACTGTGCTTCTGGCGCTGAATCGGCTATGGGAGGTACATGCCAGTGTTGACGCGCTTGCTCAGATGGGGCTAGAACTCGGCGCAGATGTGCCGGTTTTTATCCATGGCCACTCAGCCTGGGGTGAGGGAGTCGGTGAGAAAGTGACCCCAGCGGTGCTTTCTGAGAGGATTTACTGTGTTGTGATACCGCAAGTGCTGGTTTCTACTGCTGCTATATTCAATGATTCCGAATTGACACGAAACACGCCGCGAATCAGAATACCCACCCTTTTTGAGGGAGATCTGAACAACGACCTGGAACCGGTCACATGTCGGCTTTATCCAGAAGTGGGTGAGGCGCTTTCCTGGCTCCGCCAGTTTGGTAAGGCCAGAATGACAGGAAGTGGTTGTGGCTTGTATGTGGCCGTGTCGGACCGACAAAGTGGGGAAGAAATTTTGGAGCAGGCGCCAGCAGGCATCAGCGGGTTTGTTGCAGCTGGCATAAACCAGCATCCACTAAGGACAACCGAGCCAGTTGGGGTGTAGCCAAGTGGTAAGGCACCGGATTTTGATTCCGGCATTCCCAGGTTCGAATCCTGGCACCCCAGCCATATTGGTGTCGAAACCAGTGGAGGAACATTGATGGCTTTCGACGATCTCACAGTGTTTACCGGTAACGCCAATCCTGAGCTCGCTCGGGAGGTAGCCGGGCATCTGGGTGTCGGATTGGGACGCGCCCTGGTGAGCACGTTCAGCGATGGCGAAGTCAACGTAGAGATTATGGAGCACGTGCGGGCAAGTGACGTATTTGTCATCCAGCCGACCTGTGCACCAGCCAGCAAGCACTTGATGGAATTGCTGGTAATGATCGATGCGTTAAAGCGTTCCTCGGCAGAACGGGTGACGGCTGTAATGCCTTACTACGGTTATGCGCGCCAGGACCGGCGTCCTCGGACGGCCCGGGTCGCAATCACCGCTAAACTGGTCGCCGATATGATCGGCGTAGCAGGAGCCGACAGGGTAGTTACCATGGATCTGCATGCTGATCAGATACAGGGATTCTTTGATGTGCCGGTAGACAATATTTATGCCGCACCGGTACTGAATAATGAATTGTGGCGGCAGCAGCCAGAAAACCTGTTGGTTGTTTCTCCCGATGTCGGAGGTGTTGTTCGGGCGCGGGCCATGGCCAAGCAGCTGGGTGCAGAGCTGGCGATTATTGATAAGCGTCGTCCAAAGGCCAACGAGGCTAAAGTCATGCACATTATCGGCTCTGTGGACAACCATACCTGCGTGTTAATGGACGACATGGTCGATACCGCAAACACACTGTGTGAAGCCGCATCGGCCCTGAAGGATGCGGGCGCGATACAGGTGAAGGCCTGTTGTACCCACCCTGTGCTCTCAGGTTCGGCGGTAGAAAGGATTACTGAATCTGACCTGGACGAGGTGGTTGTAACCAACTCTATCCCTTTGAATGAGGAAGCTGTAGCTTGTGACAAGATTCGCCAAATCAGTATTGCTGAGCTGCTTGCCGAATCGATTCGCCGAATCGCTGAGGGCGATTCCGTGAGTTCGCTTTTTATGGAATGACAGACCGGAACGGTTATCGAAGATTAATGCGGGAGTTAAGGAGAGCAAGAGATGAGTACTGATTTTGAGTTGAATACCAAGCCGCGAGATGTATTCGGTACCAAGGCAAGCAGACGCTTGCGACGTTTAGACCAGGTGCCGGCAATGATCTATGGCGCTGACCAGAACAACGAAGCCGTGCTTCTTGATCATCACGAGATCATGCGCAATCTGGGAGTTGAGGCTTTCCATTCGGCGATCATCTCTTTGAAAACCGAATCTGGTTCACAGCAGGTGGTTCTGCGCGAGGTTCAGCGCCATCGAGTTCAACCTAGGTTGGTGCATGTCGACTTTCAACGGATAAAGGCCACCGAAAAGCTGCATATGAAAATTCCGTTGCATTTCGAGGGGGTCGATGAAGCCCCGGGAGTGAAGGTCGAAGAAGGCATTTTTTCCCCACTGATGACAGAACTCGATATCACCTGTTTACCGAAGGATCTGCCCGAATATATTGCGATCGATGTTTCCACACTGGGAATTAATGATGCTGTACATCTTTCTTCGGTGGAGTTGCCTGAGGGCGTTGAATTGACCGTGGCGCTTCAGGAAGGTGAAGATCCATCTGTTGTAACCATTATGCCGCCGCGGGAAATCGAAGAGGAAATCCTCGAAGTTGAAGAAGGTATCGAAGGCGAGGAAGGTGTGGAAGGCGAGGAAGGTGAGGCCGCAGAGGGTGCAGCAGTGCCCGCCACTGAAGAATCAGCTGACGACGCGGACTCTTCTAAAGAGAAGGCCGAAGAGTAATAGCCTACCGGCAATCACCGGGCCTGTGGTTTTGGACTTGGCTACAGCGTGGTCGATATTCTCTGAATGGACCAGATCAGTCTCATCGTCGGATTGGGAAATCCGGGCACTGGCCACGCTGGTACCCGACACAATGCCGGCTATTGGTTTCTGGAGGAACTCGCGCGTCGCTATCCACTGGATTTCCGTCTCGAAGCACGGTTCAAGGGCGAACTCGCGCAATTGCAGATTGGTGGACGGAAGTTGCGGTTACTCCGGCCGAATACCTTTATGAACTTAAGTGGTGCATCGGTCGCACCGTTGGCCCGTTATTTTGATGTCGCACCTGAGCAGATTCTGGTTGTGCACGATGACCTTGATCTGCCACCGGGTGTTGCGAGAATCAAAAACGGTGGTGGTCACGGCGGTCACAACGGACTACGCAGCTTGTTCAGCGACCTGGGATCCAGGGAATTCATGCGCTTGCGTTTAGGGATTGGTCATCCGGGTAATTCAGATGAGGTTACCGATTATGTGTTGCGGATACCGTCAGCGCAGGACCGCGAGTTAATACTGGAAGCAGTTCAGCGCTCTGCTGGGTTGTTCGAAGACATGGCAGCAGGTGACTGGGAGCGTGTGATGAACGAACTGCACAAAGGCCCGGACAGGATAGACGACTGAATGGGGTTCCGCTGTGGTATTGTCGGACTGCCCAATGTGGGCAAGTCCACATTGTTTAATGCCCTGACCCGCGCGGGTGTTCAGGCCGAAAATTACCCTTTTTGTACTATTGATCCGAATGTCGGGATGGTGGAGGTCCCCGATCAGCGACTACATAAGATTGCTGAGTTCGTGCAACCATCCAGAGTAATCCCCGCCGCCATGGAGTTCGTAGATATTGCCGGATTGGTGTCTGGTGCCTCTCGGGGTGAAGGGCTCGGCAATCGTTTTCTCGCCCACATCCGTGAGGTCGACGCGATAGCACACGTGGTACGCGCGTTTGCAGACCCCGATGTCAGTCACGTGGCAAATCAGATCGATCCATTGTCTGACATTGCGACTGTCGACACCGAGCTGGCCCTGGCGGATCTGGAGACCGTAGAGCGGGCACTGGATAAATCCCTTAAGGGGTCAAAAGCAGGTGATAAGGCCCAGCTTCAGATGGCCCGTCTGCTAGAGCGGGTTCAAGCCCGGCTGGACAGTGGGACACCGGTCCGCAGTATGGCACTTGCACAGATGGAGCGAGCAGCACTGACGCCGCTTTGCCTGTTGACTGCCAAGCCGGTGTTGTACGTGTCTAATGTCGACGAACAGGATCTGCAAGGCGCAGCGGGGTCAAACGTTGCGGCTGTTCAGGCGCATGCACATGATTTTGGTGATGAGCTGGTTTTGGTCAGTGCCAGAATTGAGCAGGAGATCGCGATGCTTGATCATAAGGAGCGCGGTGTATTTCTAAATGATTTAGGGCTCGCGGAATCCGGGTTGGATCGGGTGATTCGAGCCGGTTATACGCTGCTTGGCCTGCGGACATTTTTTACCGCGGAGACAAAAGAAGCTCGGGCCTGGACCATCAAGGCCGGCATGACGGCATCAATCGCCGCCGGGGTAATCCACACCGACTTTGAACGCGGGTTCATTCGTGCTGAGACTATTGCCTACGACGATTTTGTCGAACTCGGTGGGGAGCAGGGAGCACGCGATGCGGGGCGGTTGCGCCTAGAAGGGCGAGATTATGTTGTAAATGACGGTGATATAATGCATTTTAGGTTCAACGTCTGATCCTACGGGTTGGTTATACG
>LUSG01000135.1 GCA_001629395.1 Gammaproteobacteria bacterium REDSEA-S15_B12
TACTTGTTGATGACCACATCGCTTATAACCGCAGTGCTGTTACTGGTTCAGGCGCTCCTCGACTATTCTGGTGTCGTCGAGGTTTGGCATGTACTTGTTCTGGGTTGTGTGATCGGGATTGTGACGGGGTTTGAATGGCCCGTTAGGCAGGCATTCTTTGCCAAATTGATTACGCGAGATCAGATGATGAGTGCGGTGTCTTTGAATTCTATTCTATGGCAGGGTAGCCGGATGATTCTACCTGCGTTGGCCGGGGTATTGATCGCAGCATCTGGGACTGCGTTGTTGTTTGCACTAGGTGCACTTGGATTCGTGGTGATGTTCTTAACGCTCGTTGGTATGCAGGTGGAACGGCAGGTTGCCACGACTGGTAGCACTATTAAACAGTTTGCCGAAGGTATTCGCTTTATTTTCAATCATCGAACATTTGTAGTGTTAATACCGCTGACTTGGATCTGGATGTTTTTCGGATTTTCATTCAATCAATTGATGCCTGCGTTTGTAGACAGTTTGGGTACTGATGAAATCGGATTTGGTGCGTTGATGTCTGCCGTTGGGCTGGGCTCAGCTGTGGGCACCGTGCTTGTGTCGTCTATCCAACGGTACCGACACCTCGGCCTTACGATGCTAGCAGGGTTACTGTTTGGAGCTGTAGCGCTGGTAGGATTTGGGATCGCAGTAGTCTACGGAACGACCAGTTTCGCTTTTGAAGCCGCAGTAGTTTTCGCATTCCTTGTTGGTGTTTTTGGTTCGGTCTATTTAATTACGTCGATGACCGTGTTGCAGATACAGGTGCCTGATGTATTAAGAGGTCGTGTGATGGGAATTCACATTATCAGTTTCTATTTGATGCCGTTAGGTGGCTTATTCATGGGTGTAATAGCCTCTGTATATGACGATTCGCTGGCCGTAATTGCTGGCGCTTTTGTAGTGTCGGTCATAACAGTCGTCATTATGATCAGCCAACGCGATATCCGTCGAATTGACGGTCGGAATCTTTCGGAAACGGGTCTGAATAGTGATGAATTAACTGAGTCAGCGAAGACCTAATGACTGACAGATTCGAAGTTGCGGTGATCGGAGCCGGTGCGGCAGGACTGGCGGCAGCAAAAGAATTGACCGCTCAAGGTATACGCTTTGTTTTGCTGGAAGCATCTCATCGCATTGGTGGACGGGCACACACCGAGTACCCGCCGGATGGTGCGCCGTTTGATCTCGGATGCCACTGGATGCATTCGGCCAGTATCAACCCCTTTGTTCCGATTGCTGACGAGTACTCAGTTCGCTATGAGAAGCGTGATGCCTATGGTCCGGAGGCGCATTATTTTAGAGGTGGGGAATGGGTATCGGAACTGGCTCTTGAGTCTTTAGCAGCAGAGTCTGAGACGGCTGAAGTGGCTATAGCCAAGGCCTGGTCTGAAGGCGTTGACAGCTCCGTTGCTGAAGTTACTGAGCGTGATGGCGAATGGACATCTGTTCTTGATTACTACACAGCGTTAGATACTTCTGTTGATCCGGATGAGGTATCTATCGGTGATGTAGTGAGCTATGAGGATACTGATGAAAACTGGCCCGTAGTAGACGGTTACGGCCAACTGGTTGAACGCTGGGCTTCTGGCGTGCCTGTTTCGTTAAATACTGAGGTCAGGGCCATTCACTGGGGCGATTCGGGAGTACGTCTTGAAACAACAAAGGGTGATATACGGGCAAATCGAGTTATAGTCACCGTGTCAACGGGAATACTGGCATCTGGTGCACTTCGATTTTTCCCGGAACTGCCCGAAAGCAAGCAGAGTGCTATTGCTGTACTGCCTTTGGGTAATTACAACCATGTCAGATTCTGGATCGATTCTCAGCTTTTCCCTGCCGATTTACCTGAACGAGTTTTGGCCGAGGTCGATCTTGATTCCCCGATTTTGATCTACCTACGACCTTATGGATTTGACTGCGTTACTGGGATAGTCGCGGGTCGCTATGCAGACTGGTTGGAGCGATCGGGCCCGGTGGATTCGGCAGCGGTAGTTAAAGAGGCACTGAGCAGCGTTTTTGGCCACGACATTCTGCGCCAAATTAAGGGTGATCGACAATCCGCGTGGCGTGGAAACCCGTTTGTACGCGGTGCATATTCAAGTGCTAGGCCTGGTCATTTCCATCAACGTGCTGTGCTTGGAGAAACTGTCGCTGATCGTTTGTTTTTTGCCGGTGAGGCAACATCGCTGAACCATTTCAGTACGTGTCACGGTGCCAAGATGAGTGGTGAGTTGGCCGTTCGGAAAGTATTAGAAGCAATAAAATCGCCATAAATATTGGCCGGGATTCTCGCTTTCACACACGCCTGAAAAAATCTCTACAGGTCTGCGCAAAAGCTTCAGAACGCCGGGTCCGCCGGGTTTTTGACAGTGTGGCCAGCACCACATGCAATGGCATGGCTTTTTCACGGATTGGTAGACAGCGAACGCGAGCACCATCGTAAGTTAATTCGGACGCAGGCTGTAGATTGAGCACGCTGTAACCATGACCCCGTGCAACAAGACCACGAACCAGTTCGAACGATTCAGATCGCTGCTCAATTCGCGGATCGATTCCAAGATGCTGGAACAGTTGTTGGAAATATTCACGGCTGTGTGGGAGGTCCAGAAGGATCATTGATTCGTCCTGGAGCGCTTTAAGCGAAACGGATTTCCCCCCAGCCAGCGGGTGGTCAGGCGGCAGCAGAACGTGGGGCTTTATAACGGTCAGGTTTTCACTCTGAAGTTCCGCGTCCAACTCGAGGGCGTAAAGCAGCGCCACTTCAATGTCACCTGACTTAAGGAGTTGCTGGAGTCGATCCAGCGTACCCTCAATAAAACGAATCTGTAGTTCCGGGTAGCTTTCATTTAGGTCGCGCATCAGTCGTGGAACAAAAAACGGTGCAAGCGTCACAAAGCAACCAACGGCAAGTTGGCCGCTGATCGAATCGCGGAGTTCCAGTACGTCCTCCTCGATTTCCTGAGCATGGGTGAGCAGTGATCTTGCACGGACAAGAAAATCGGCACCTGCGGGTGTCAGTGAAACCCCCCGTGCATGGTGGCGAATCAGCAGCGACAGACCGAGTGATTTTTCGAGTTGTGCAATGGAGGTCGACAGGGCAGGTTGTGAGATGAACAAGTGACTTGCAGCTGCTGATATGCTGCTGTGCTCGGACACACTGATCAGATGGTGGAGTTGTTTGAGCGTAAATTGCATAAAAATAATATATACAATAAATAATTAAATAGTATTTTACAATATAAACAAAACACGCATGATCCTCTGCTGGTGCGTCGAAAAGTCATTGAATCGGCAAAAACTCAGTCAGGAACTTTTAAATGATCAGAACTGCTGCTGAATACCTGGACTCCATCCGAGATGGTCGTCAGGTCTGGATTAATGGCGAAAAAGTCGATGATGTGCCGACACATCCGATGTTCAAGCCCTTGGTCGACATTCGGGCGCGTATTTATGAGATGCAGCACGATGCTGCAACTCGGGACACCATGACCTATGAGGAGGGTGGAGAGTGCTTTTCAGTAGGTCTTAAACTGCCGTATTCACAGGAGGACTGGTACCAAAAGCGTGTGGCCACCGATGCTGTAATGGATGATGTCGGTGGCATCGTGACACGTGTGGGCGATGAAACGGTTGGCGAGATGTGGTCACTCTTTGATGGACAGGACGTATTGAACGAGGTGGATCCACAATTCTCACAAAATATTCGCGATCACATCAATCGAGTGATCAGGATCGACCCTTTTCATGTATCGGCCAACACCGATCCCAAGGGCGACCGATCCAAGGCGCCCCAGGACCAGGACCCAGACATGCTGCTGCACGTGGTCCGTGAGACAGATCAGGGTATTGTTGTTCGTGGGGCAAAGTACGAAACGGCGGCGCCTTATGCGAACCAGGCATTCACTAAGCCAACCATCGCCAACTGGGGTGACAGCGAATTGTCTGATTATGCAGTTGGATTTATCTGTGATCTCGGATCCCCGGGTATCAAGATGATTTGCCGCACCGGTTTTACCGGGCGTGCATCAGTTGAGGATTATCCGCTCGCCAACAAGTTCGATGAAGTGGATGCGCTGGTGGTATTCGATAATGTTCTGGTGCCTTGGGAGAACGTGCTGTTCTACCGTCACACGAAAGCCGCCACCTTTATTCGGTCAACCGTGCACCGTTACAGCGCCTTTGCATTCGTACAGCGCAATCTGCGGATGGCAGATCTGATGATCGGTGCTGCACTGTTTAACGTACGCCAGACCGGTCTGGACAAGCAGCCGGCAGTACAGGAGAAACTGTCCCAACTTGCGGTCTACCGCGAGGGAATCAACGCACACCTAACCGCTGCTATCGCGACCGCTGAAAGGAGCCCTGCCGGTCTGCTGATGCCCAACCAGTCGTTGCTCCTTACAGGACGGGTTCATGCGTGTACGAATCTGCCGGCCATGATGCACGTGGCGCGGGAATTGTGTGGCGGCCAGATCTGTGTGACCCCGGATGTTGCAAGCTTCAGGCATCCGGAAACCGGCAAATGGATGGAGAAATTTTATACAATCAATGACGAGTGGACCGCTGAAGATCGACGTAAACTTCTGGCATTTGCCCGCGATCTGCTGAATTCGGACTATGCAGGCCACCGTCTGACGTTCCAGCTCTTTGCGCAGTCAGCACCGTTTGCACATCTGGCAGCGGTGTACAGAAATTTCGACTGGAGCGAATCACTGGGCTTTGCCCATCGGGCGGCTGGTTTGTCGGAAGAATTGTTAGAGGGTATCGATCAGACTGCAGGCGACACCAGCGCTAAACAGCTGTTTGGTGCCAGGGCTGCCGGTAAATCAGCAGGCTGAACAAAAATGGAGAACCGATGATGACACACACACGCGTGCGTAAGTTCAATACCCAAGACACTTATCCCGAACAGAAGCTGGATAATGATTTGTGCCAGGCAGTTATCGCGACAGGGACTACGGTCTTTCTGCGGGGACAGGTGGCCCAGGATCTGGAAACCCGTGAATCTCTTTTCGCCGACGATCCCGGTGCGCAGGCTAGAAAAGCAATGGAAAACGTTTCCCTGTTGCTTGGAGAAGCGGGCAGCAGTCTTGAGCAGGTGTGCCGTGTCGTGGTCTACCTGACCGACATCCGGTATCGAGAATCCGTCTATCAGGAGATGGGCAAATGGTTTAAGGGTGTGCACCCGTGTTCAACTGGGCTGGTCGTCTCAGCACTGGCCCGGCCTGAGTGGTTGGTAGAGATCGAGGTGACTGCGGTAATACCCCACAGCACCGCCACCTGATATCCGATAGTCGAAATACTACCGAGGCAAGCCATGACTTTTTCAATCACAGGTGTCTGCGATGACAGTGGAATGACTGGAATCGCGATCACAACTTCGAGCATCTGTGTCGGCAGTCGCTGTCCCTGGGTGCGGGCCGGTGCAGGCGCTGTGTCTACTCAGAATATCACCGACCCTACAATCGGCAATGAGGTGCTCGATCTGATGGCGAGCGGACGGAGTGCATTGGATGCACTGAATTCGGTAATGGACCAGCGTCCATACGCCGAGTATCGTCAGGTAGCGGTAGTAGATCTATCGGGCGGTACTGCACACTTCAGTGGGCAAGAGGTGCTGGGTATCCATGCCGTGAGCGAAGGACAGCACTGTGTGGGTGCTGGAAATATTTTGTCAAATGAAAGAGTTACCCAGGCAATGTGCACTGTTTTTGAGAAATCAACCGGGATACATCTTGCTGAACGTTTATTGCTGGCACTGGAGGCAGGTGTTGCAGCCGGTGGTGAGAAGGGCCCAACCCATTCTGCGGCCTTGCTGGTCGCCCACGAACAGCCCTGGCCACTGGTCGATCTGCGTGTGGACTGGGCCGAACAACCCGTGGAAGAACTGCGCCGGTGCTGGGAGCGATACGAACCCGAGATGATGGCCTACCTGACCCGAGCCCTCAATCCGGGTGCAGCACCCACTTATGGGGTACCCGGCGATGAATGATATTGAACCGATCAAAAACTGCTTACCGAAGGTGACGGTAGATACGGTCAGTAGCGAACTGTTTCGCGAAGCGATGAGCTGTGTGGCGTCTGCGGTATCTGTCGTTACCACCGATGGTGCATCCGGCTGTGCCGGGATGACCGTGAGTAGCATGTGTTCAGTCTCGGATGATCCGCCGTCTGTTTTGGTCTGCCTGAATAGAGTTTCCCCCGTCAGTGAGATTATCCGGACCAACGGCACAATGTGTGTCAACGTTCTACGCGATAATCAGGACTACGTGTCGGCAGCGTTTGCGGGTGACTACCTGGATGCCAATGTTGATCTTTTTGTGTCGGGTGACTGGGACCGTATGGCGACCGGAGCGCCGGCTTTTACAGAAGCCCTGGTAAACCTGGATTGCCTGATCGAAGGGGAAATGTTGTACGGGACCCACCACGTTCTGATCGGCAGAATCCAGAATGTCCGGATTAACGCACGGGGTGATCCTTTGATTTATGCGGCCCGCCAGTACCGGGCGTTGTTACCGTCTGACCGAGTCAAGCCTGATGGTGTCGGATGACCTGCTGAGGTTGTTGACGGATCTGGTTGCATTTGACACCACCAGCCGCCGCTCGAACCTCGAGCTGATCGACTATGTTCAGCATTACCTCCGCAGGTACGGCGTCGACAGTGAGCTGATTTTCGACGAGACACGCAGTAAAGCGAATCTCTACGCAACGATTGGTACAACTGATTCACCGGGTGTGATGCTTTCCGGTCATACCGATGTGGTGCCTGTCGATGGGCAGGACTGGCACACGGATCCGTTTTCACTGGTCAGTCGCGACGGGTGTTTTTATGCTCGTGGCAGCGCTGACATGAAAGGGTTTATTGCCTGTGTTCTGGCACAGGTCCCCCAGATGACTCGTCGCTCACTCAGGACATCGGCCCACATTGCTTTGTCTTACGATGAGGAGGTCGGCTGTATCGGCGTACGGCGTCTGATCGAACTGATGGCGACTCTGCCGGTGCGGCCAATGATGGGCGTGATTGGTGAACCGACCGGAATGCAGGTGGTTCGCGCACACAAGGGAAAACAGGCTTTCAGGGTCACGGTGCGCGGCCGCAGCAGTCATTCTGCTTACCCGACTGAAGGCGTTAATGCGGTAGACACGGCTTCTGAGTTGGTCGCCTATATACGGCGGTTGCAGCAGAATATTCGGGTACATGGGCCATTTGATGATGCTTACACCGTACCGAACACCACATTGCATGTGGGTACGATCCACGGTGGAACAGCCCTAAACATCGTGCCAGAGAAATGTGTATTGGAGTTTGAAATTCGCCATCTCCCAGAGCAGGACGTCGATAGGCTCGTCGCTGACATTCGTGGGCACATCGTGACGGTGCTGGAGCCGCCTATGCAGGCCGTCGACCCTGATACGGGTATCGAGATCGAGGTCCTGACCAGCTACCCCGGACTCTCAATCCAAACAGATGCAAAGGTGGTGGGCTTGGTTCAGTCGCTGTTGGACGATGCGGAGGGTACACAGAAAATCAGCTTCGGCTCCGAGGCGGGTCTTTTTACCGGCGAGCTCGGTATACCTGCGGTTGTCTGCGGTCCCGGGAGTATTCAGCAGGCACACAGAGCCGATGAATATGTCTCGGAAGAACAGTTAGACAGGTGTATGCGTTTTGTTTCGAAGCTGACTGATTTGCTCGTCGATGGCATCGCCTTTTCATAAAAGCACACAATGGCCTGTGCAATTGTGTTGACGAGATTGGTGTAAACGTGGTTAAAGTGACTTACGTCTTTAGGAGCAGGGGTTAGAAAAACCCCCGACGATAATATCTATAACGTTATTCGGAGAACATCCAATGGCAACGCAGTTTGAATACGACACCGAGAGTTTGTGGCAAAAAGATCGCGATCACTACATTCATCCCTGGACTGATTTTTCAACCTTCAAGGAAGAAGGGTCGATGGTGATGGCCAACTCTGAAGGTGCTTATGTCTCGGATTCCGACGGTAACCGATATATCGATGGTATCGGGGGCTTGTGGTGTAACAACATCGGTTATGCCAACGAAGAGATGGCCGAGGCAATCGCCGATCAGATCAGGCAGATTCACTATTACTCAGTATTTGGCCACCTGACGACGCCGCCCGCCGCAGAATTGGCGGCCAAGCTGGCCAAATTGACACCGGGACAGCTTGATCACGTTTTTTTTGGCACAGGCGGATCCATGTCGAACGACACGGCGATCCGGATTATCCATTATTATTTCAATCGCTTAGGAAAGAAAAACAAGAAAAAGATCATTTCCAGAATAGATGGCTACCACGGCAGTACGTACCTCGCCATGTCGATGACAGGCGTGGCATTCGATCATCAGGGGTTTGACCTTGCCCCCGATCTGGTCCACCACATTCCAGCGCCCAATCCCTATAGAAGGCCAGAAGGAATGTCAGTCGAGGAGTTCTGTAACGAGAAAGTGGCAGATCTTGAAAACAAGATTCTGGAACTGGGTCCCGAAAACGTGGCCTGCTTTATTGCTGAACCTATTATGGGTGCCGGCGGCGTCATCGTACCGCCACCGGGATACCATCGGCGGACACGTGAGGTCTGTGACCGCTACGAAGTGTTGTATATCTCCGATGAAGTGGTTACCGGATTCGGTCGACTGGGTCAGTTCTTTGCCTCTGAAGCAGTTTTTGATTTTGTACCCGACATTATTACCTGTGCCAAGGGTATTTCCTCGGGATATCTGCCTTTGTCGGCGACCATTCTTTCGGAAAAGATGTACGATGTTATCAGCGTGCCGCAGGCCGAAGGCGCCATGTTTACCCACGGATTCACCTACTCGGGTCACCCGGTGGTCTGTGCGGCTGGAGTCAAGAATATCGAGATCATGGAGCGCGATGACATCTGCGGACATGTCCGGGAGATGGGACCTTACTTTGAATCCCAGCTCAAAACGCTGGGCGACTATCCCATCGTCGGCGATGTGCGCGGCAGTCACTTCATGATGTGTATCGAGAATGTTGCAGACAAAAAGACCAAGGAACTCTTTGCTCCGGAGATCGAAATCGGCAGCCGGATTGCCCGACACTGTCAGCAAAGAGGTTTGATCGTGCGGCCCATCGCTCATCTTAATGTCATGTCTCCTCCGCTCATCCTTGATCGCGGTCAGATTGATGAGATGATCGGAATTCTGCGCGGAAGTATTGAAGCCACCATGGATGAACTTGTTCGGGAAAATCTTTGGCATGGTTAGCGATATTGGTACCGGTGTGGCCGCAAAGTTCTCCCGTAGATGCTATCGTCTGATTGACCATCGTGTAAGACGTGAAGTCTGTTAAGCAACACAAGACCTACTGACGTGTCCCAGTCAGAAAAGCCCCGGCAGGATCCCTGGCTGCTTACGCCTGGCC
>LUSG01000136.1:0-22644 GCA_001629395.1 Gammaproteobacteria bacterium REDSEA-S15_B12
GATCTGGTGTTTCTCGGCGGTCAGGTGCCACTCAATCAAGATACCAGTGTTGCCCACAAGGGAGACCTTGCAGCACAGACCGAACTGTCCATGGAATATATTCGCCGCGTACTCCATGAGTTCGGCCTGGACTTTTCACATGTAGTGCGTATCAACACCTTTTACGCAACCGGCGACGCTGGGGACGCGGATGAATCCCTCTGGAAGCGCAACCTGCATACGCGCTTCGCCCACTTTGTGCCGCCCGGACCGACGACAACCGGCATACCTTTGCCCTACTTGGCATACGCAAAGATGAACATCGAAATAGATGTGATAGCGATGGTTTAAATGCTTCGGCAAGCGTGTTTATCGACTAGCCCAGACAAAAACTGGCACCCTCATTGATCAGCACAAGCCGCCTACGCGAACGCGCCTTTGGAAACGGGCAAACTGTGTAGAATCAGTTTGCCAAACGAATTTTATAGCTGAGCGAGGACAGAGGACGATGTCAGCCACAACACTCAACCGATACGCACCGGAACGGCACATCAAAGCGCCAACGGGGAACGAACTTCAGTGTAAACACTGGGGCGCCGAGGCCCCGATGCGAATGCTGATGAATAACCTCGACCCTGAGGTCGCGGAAAACCCGGCCGAATTGATCGTCTACGGTGGGGTTGGGCGGGCTGCCCGTGACTGGGATAGTTTCGATCGGATTATCAGTTCTCTAAAAAGCCTCGAGGTGAACGAAACACTGCTGATCCAGTCGGGTAAGCCTGTCGGTGTGTTCCAGACCCATGAGGAGGCGCCACGGGTGCTGATTGCCAACTCGAACTTAGTTCCTCACTGGTCAACACTGGAACACTTCTCAGAACTGGATCAACGGGGTCTGATGATGTACGGACAGATGACGGCTGGGTCCTGGATCTATATCGGCTCCCAGGGCATCGTCCAGGGGACCTATGAAACGTTTGCCGAACTGGCCCGGCAGCACTTCGACGGCTCGTTCAAGGGCCGGTGGATACTGACTGCGGGGCTCGGTGGGATGGGGGGCGCCCAGCCGCTGGCAGCGACCATGAACGGTGCTTCTATGATCGCTGTGGAATGCAGCATGCAGTCGATTGAATCACGCCTGCGGACCCGCTACCTCGATGCGTGGGCCGACAATCTGGATGATGCGCTCAAGCTGGTTGAGGATGCCCATGATAATGACCGGGCTATTTCTGTGGGTTTGCTGGGTAATGCCGCCGACCTGTTTCCCGATATCGCTGCGCGTTCCAGACAGGATCCCAGATACCTGCCCGATGCAGTGACCGATCAGACCTCTGCCCATGATCCCCAGACCGGCTATTTACCCCAGGGCTGGTCAGTGGACGAATGGATTGAACGCCGGCGAACAGACCCGGCCAGTGTTACCGCCGCAGCCAAGGCGTCTATGGCGGTTCAAGTACGCGCGATGCTGGATTTCTGGGAGCGGGGTGTTCCGGTGGTGGACTACGGCAACAATATCCGACAGATGGCTCAGGAAGTCGGGGTCGAGAACGCTTTCGACTATCCTGGATTTGTGCCTGCGTACGTCAGGCCACTGTTTTGCACTGGTACTGGGCCATTCAGGTGGGCGGCGCTATCCGGGGACCCGGAGGACATCTACAAAACCGACGCAAGGGTCAAGGAACTCATCCCGGACAACCCGCACCTCCACCGCTGGCTGGACATGGCCCGAAAGCGAATCGCCTTTCAAGGCATGCCGAGCCGGATCTGCTGGGTGGGGCTGGGTGATCGCGATAGGATTGGGCGCGCTTTTAACCAAATGGTGGCAAATGGCGAGCTGAGTGGCCCAATCGTGATCGGCCGTGACCACCTGGACAGCGGGTCGGTTGCAAGCCCAAACCGCGAAACCGAAAATATGAAAGACGGGTCAGACGCTGTATCAGACTGGCCCATTCTCAACGCGCTTTTGAATACGGCATCAGGTGCGACATGGGTGTCTTTTCATCACGGCGGCGGTGTGGGTATTGGATTCTCCCAACATGCCGGTTTGGTCATAATGGCCGATGGTTCAGCCTTGTCTGATCGAAAACTAGCCCGCGTGTTATGGAACGATCCTGCTAGCGGTGTAATGCGTCACGCCGACGCCGGTTACGAGGAGGCGATAGCGTGCGCCCGGGACAAAGGACTCAAACTGCCGGGAATCCTAGCTTGACTCTCTGCGGATGAGATACTTGTAACCGAAGAAGGGGGTTTGCAAAAGTCTTGTGGCGAACGTTGTCTGACGGCCTCATTACTAGTCTGGGCTGATTAGAAAGAACCCGCTCGCCCTACGTAGATAGAGCCCTCGATACAGAATTTATAGAATAACTTTAACTAATTGTTCTTGAGCGACTATTTTCTCAAGCATCTTTCAGTGAGGAACAATTATGGGAACATTTACCGTTACTGGGCCGGCGCCTGTGGCCGGCCCTTTTGTGGGCTCTGGCAATGACGGAAGGTGATCAGTTTCTCAACCGGATAAAAGTGATCCTCTTCGCCTTGGTTTACTTCTCGTCTGCCTATCCACCCCCGGCGGGCAGGCCCTCGCCCCGGCGTTGACTGTGCCAGTTCCTACCTCCCCGATGGCCTCGAGCAGTTGGAGCATTTTTTCGCTCTTGGATCATTAGTACAACCCGCCCAGGGCTTCGATCTCCTTTTTAGCTCTGTGACTGATGAATTGGGAGAGATTGGAATATTTGGGAAGTCAGGGCGATTATGTTAGGTTACCCAAGCACTGATAAATCAACATGTAAATTACGGAGGAAGGATAGGATGAAAAAAGACAAGACAACGATCGATCAACTCGTCGAGCAAGATCCGCGAATCAGGCAAGCGCTGACTGATCCCCGGATCACCCGCCGGGAGTTTCTCGCTTTTAGCGGAGCCCTGGGCCTATCGACGGCGCTGGGCACCTCGCTTTGGTCAGGCCGTGCCCTTGCTGCCGGCCCAAAAAGAGGCGGCCATATTGTCTCTGGTCTGAACGATGCCAATACCGTTGACTCACTCGATCCTGGCCTTTTCAACGCGACCTATATGATCTGTGTCAGTCGCGCATTTCGTGACAGCCTGGTGAATGTCGGGCAAGACAACAGCATGGAACCCGCTCTGGCTGAAAGTTGGGAAGCAAGTCCCGATGCGAAAGTCTGGCGGTTTAACCTACGGCAAGGCATAGAATTTCATAACGGCAAATCATTAACGACTGATGATGTCGTTGCCTCGATAAACATGCACCGGGGTGACGATACCCCATCAGCTGCTGCAGGTGTGTTTTCTGGAATCAGTGATGTTCGCGTTGATGGAAATACAGTGGTTGTCGAGCTTGCTGACGGTAATGCGGACTGCCCGGCTCTTTTTACGGATTATCACTTCAATGTCTTGCCGGCCAAAGATGGTAAGGCTGAGGTGCTTTCGCCGCATGGAACTGGACCGTACCTGCTAAAAGAATTCGAGCCAGGTGTCAAAACAGTTCTCGAGCGCAACCCGAATGCGTGGCATGGTAACGACGTTGCTCACGCCGACTCGCACGAAGTCATTGCAATTCTGGATGATACGGCGCGACAGAGCGCTCTGATCAGCGGATCAGTTGACATTATTAACCGACCCGCATTAAAGGGTATCGGCCGGCTAAAGAAGGTCAAAGGCGTCAACATTCTTGCAATTCCGAGCAATCTCGCATTTACGCATCCGATGCGGATGGACGTGCCGCCGTTTGACAACAACGATTTTCGCATGGCCTTGAAACTTTCGACGCCGAGACAGGAATTCATGGACAAGGTTCTGTTTGGTTATGGAGTGATGGGTAACGACCAACCACTGGGGCCGCAGTTCAACAGTTATGATGCCAGTCTTAAGCCTGAGTATGATCTGGACAAAGCAAAGCATCACCTGAAAAAAGCTGGCCTTGAAGGGGTCAAGATTGATCTTAGCGCGTCGAATACATCATACGGCGGCGCAATGGATGCTGCGCAGCTGTTTCAGTCACACTGGGAGAAGATCGGTGTCAACCTGAACATCGTCCGTGAACCACAGGATGGCTATTGGACTAACGTCTGGAACGTTAAACCTTTCTGCACCTGCTACTGGGGTCCTCGACCGGTAGAGGACATGATTCTGTCAATCTGCTATCTTTCTGACTCTCCTTGGAATGACACTGTTCTTAAGAATGCCCGGGTTGATGAACTGGTAGTGGCCGCTCGTGGAGAGCTCGATCAGAACAAGCGAACTTCGATGTACCAGGAAGTACAGCACATTATTGCCGCTGTGGGCGGAACTATTATTCCTGCTTTTGGCACCGATGTTGCGGCCCACCGTGATACGATTGGTGTTAGCGATCAGGTTGGCGGTGGCTGGGAAATGGATGGTGGCCACTTCCTCAAGAGGTGGTGGAAAGTCTGATTGCACGGTGTTCTACGGAAAATAGGCGGCCCTAGGGCCGCCTATTTTTTTCCTGTGGATAGACCATCGAGAGATAATGTTTTACAGCCTTACCGCTCCCCGTTGGATACTAAAAGAACAAGCTGACTGCTGTGGTTACGCCGAATCTACCGTGTCAATGCAATGTTGTCTCTACTGGTTACAATGATTCCTATAGCGTTGCATCAACCGAACCTATAAATCCACAATGAACAAGATTCTTACCATGGTTCTTCAGCGATTCGGCCTGGGCCTGGTGACTCTGTTTGTTGTCTCAGTCATTATTTTCTTAGGCGTCGAATTCTTGCCCGGAGACATTGCTGAAGCCTTATTGGGCCAAGGCGCCAGCCCCGAAAACGTCAAGGCCTTGCGCCACAAACTTGGACTCGATGTACCAGCGCATACTCGATACATCAATTGGTGGTTTAATGTATTGCAAGGTGATTTTGGCACCTCGCTGGCCAATGGGCGGGACATCACGGAGTTAATCAAAATACGACTAGCGAATACGCTATTTCTGGCCGTGGTTGCAGCATCAGTCTCTGTGCCCCTAGCGATAATCTTCGGTATCCTGGCTGCCTTATATCGCAATAGTTTCTATGACCGTTCAGTAAACGTCATCACCCTGGGTGCTGTCTCGGCACCCGAATTTCTTGTCGCTTACGTTCTGATCTTGTATTTCTCGGTCACATTGGGCTGGTTTCCAAGTTTGTCCAGCGTGGACGCCAATACAACTTTTCTCGATAGACTCCATCGAGTTGCGCTTCCCGCAGTTACACTGACCGGCGTGATCCTGGCTTATATGATGCGCATGGTCCGCGCCTCTATCATTAATCTATTAGCCAGTGCATACATTGAAATGGCGCATCTTAAAGGTATGCCGAAATTGCGCGTCATTGTTAAACACGCCCTGCCCAATGCGTGGGCTCCTATCGCCAATATTATCGCTATCAGTCTTGCTTATCTGGTGGTCGGTGTCGTGGTCGTAGAGGTCGTATTCATCTACCCAGGGCTTGGGCAATTGATCGTGGACTCGGTGTCGACTCGAGATATTCCTGTTGTACAGGCCTGCAGCATGATATTTGCAGGAACTTACATTCTATTAAATCTATTGGCCGACATCGTCTCTATCTGTACCAACCCCAGGCTTTTACATCCCAAATGAATCAAGAACAGACTCTAGAGCCCGGTTCTGAAAGCAGCATACCTGCTGCTCGAAGATCGAAGACTCAGAATCTGCTGGGGGAACTGTGGAAGGCACCGGTTACCGCAAAGTTTGGGATTCTGGTGGTTTTTGTATACGGATTTGTGGCTCTGTTTGCGCCTTTTCTTACACCCTATGGTGAAGCAGAAATAGTCGGCCCCGAATTTGATGTCTGGGGTGAAAAGTTCATTCTAGGAACCGACGGTCTTGGCCGGGATATGCTGACCCGACTCTTGTTTGGTGCCCGCAACACCGTGGGCATTGCATTTATCACGACCTGCCTGGCTTTCCTGATTGGTGGTCTGGCTGGGTTATTTGCGGCCATTTATGGCCGATTGTTCGACCAGATGGCCAGTCGAATCGTCGACGTTCTGATGGCAATACCCCAACTGATTTTCGCGCTCATGTTATTGACCATATTTGGCACCTCTATTCCGACTCTGGTTATCGTTATTGCCGTATTGGATGCCACCAGAATATTTCGTGTCTGTCGTGCGGTCAGTCTTAATGTTGTTGTTCTCGATTACTTTGAGGCTGCTCGATTACGCGGCGAGGGCATATTCTGGCTCTGCATCCGTGAAATACTGCCCAATATCACAGCACCGCTGCTCGCAGAATTTGGCCTTCGCTTTTGCTTCGTATTTCTGATGATTGCGGCGCTGAGTTTTCTGGGCCTGGGAATCCAGCCCCCCACCGCGGATTGGGGTTCAATGGTCAGGGAAAATGCCGTACTCATTACCTATGGTGACATCACACCTATATTGCCCGCCATTGCTATTGCGATCCTGACCCTGGGCGTGAATTTTCTTGTCGATTGGTTTCTACATAAATCCAGCGGCTTAAAAGACGGCCATTGATTATGACTAACTCGTCCGGCCAACGGCCCTCAATGAGCGAACCTCTGCTGGACATCAGGAACCTGTTGATTGATGGGGAAAGTGACGAAGTCTGGCACGAGATCATAAAGGGTCTAGACCTTACCCTTAACCGAGGAGAGGTCCTGGGTCTCATCGGTGAGTCAGGTGCGGGCAAATCGACATTGGGCCTTGCCGCGATGAACTTTGTTCGTCCAGGCTGCAGAATCAGAGGCGGCACTATCCGATTCGATGGAGAGGAACTCACGCAACAGTCAGAAACCACTTTGCGAAAACTGCGAGGTGTGCGAATTGCCTATGTTGCCCAAAGTGCTGCGGCGTCATTTAATCCTGCCCATCAGTTGATTGATCAATTTTCTGAAATCCCTGTTGTACATGGAGTGAAGAGCCGCCAGCAGGCTGAGACTGATGCCAAACAGCTCTATCGCAGAGTGTTACTACCAGACCCTGACGGCATAGGGTATCGTTACCCTCACCAAGTCTCGGGCGGCCAACTGCAAAGAGCCATGACCGCTATGGCCCTGTCCTGTCGACCTGATCTGATCATCTTTGACGAACCCACAACAGCGCTTGATGTCACAACACAGATAGAGGTGTTGACCACGATTCGCGACATTGTGCGGGAGTTCAATACGGCTGCTATTTACATCTCTCATGATCTGGCGGTTGTTGCGCAGATGGCGGACCGCATCATGGTGCTGCGTTATGGAAATCTGGTCGAAGAAGCCCCGACCCGCCAGATGATGACTGACCCCCAGATGGATTACACCAAGTCCCTCTGGGCAGTCCGATCATTCAAGAAAGAAACCGAGATCGCTCACTCGGAAACCACAGCGCTGGTTAAGGTTAATCATGTCACAGCGGGCTATGGAAACATTGATGTACTGAAAAACATCACATTCGAAATTCATCGTGGGCAGACCGTTGCCGTGGTTGGTGAATCCGGCAGTGGTAAGAGCACCGCTGCACGGGTCATTACCGGGCTGCTTGCACCCCGAGAGGGTGACATCCAATTTAATGGCCGTCCGTTGCCAAAAGACTATCGAAGTCGAAACAGGGATCAGCTGCGTCACGCGCAGATGATCTATCAGATGGCGGATACAGCGCTAAATCCCAGGCAGCGTATACGCAATATTATCGGTCGGCCTCTGGGTTTTTATCTTGGACTCAAAGGTCCGAAAAGAGAACAACGTATCAGGGAGCTCTTATCCCTGATTGAGCTTGAGCCTGATGTCTTTATCGATCGGTATCCGGATGAACTGTCCGGGGGACAAAAACAACGGATCAGTATTGCTCGTGCGCTTGCGGCTGAACCTGAATTCATCATTTGTGACGAAGTCACCTCTGCTCTTGATCAACTGGTTGCAGAGGGTATTCTCAGGCTACTGGATAGTCTTCAGCGTGAGTTTGATCTCGCATATATGTTTATCACCCATGATCTTGCGACAGTTCGCGCTATTGCAGATAACGTGGTGGTGATGCTGCAGGGTGAGATTGTCGAACAAGGCCGCAAGGATGAAGTGTTCACCCCACCACATCATGAATACACCGAGTTGCTGCTGTCGTCGGTGCCGGAGATGGACCCAGACTGGCTGAACGATCTCATCGCCTATCGAGAACGGCACGGTGCGATGGAATCAACTTCAATTTCCTAGTTATTGCCAAATCAATAGAATCCGACGGGATGGACTATCGCTATCATGATTCGCCACTGGGATCGATTCTTATCGTTGGTGAGGGTGGGTACTTGCACTCATTGACGCTGCCCACACAGCGGCTGGATGAATGGCCGCTGTCCGACTGGCAGATAAATCAATAAGTTATGTCTCGTATACGAGACAATACAAGCCTGCGTAGCCGTTTCCAGACCAGGCGTTACTTGCCGATACAGAACGTCGAGAAGATCTGGCCTAGCAGGTCTTCTGTGGTAACTTGGCCCGTGATTTCCCCAAGTGCACGCTGTGCCAGACGAAGTTCCTCTGCTAGCAGCTCGTGGGCCGAACCAACGTGTTGTTCTGCGGCCTGCAGGTGAGTTTGCGCTGTCAACAGCGCTTCGATGTGGCGCCGGCGGGCCATCACAGGCGCTTCACCCATACCGGTGTATCCAAGCTTTTGCTGAATAGCCTGCTCCAGGGCATCAATGCCGACCCCCGTCTTCGCCGAAACCGCGATGCTTCCTGCACCTTCGTCTTCAACAACCCCGGCCGCTCTGCCACTGAGATCGCACTTGTTGTAAATCCGGAGCATTCTGTCTGCGTCGGGTACCATTGATGCCTGATTCTGGCTGGTCTGTGGTGCGGCATCGTCGATCACAAACAGCACCAGGTCGGCCTGTTCGATTGCTTGTGCGGCCCGACGAACGCCTTCTTCTTCGACGGGGTCGGTGCCCTCTCTCAAGCCCGCTGTATCTGTCAGCTGGACCGCTATACCGGCGACATCGATCATCGTATCGACCACATCACGTGTAGTCCCTGGGGCGATGCTGACGATCGCCCGGTCTTCTCGCGCCAACGCATTCATCAGGCTTGATTTTCCTGCATTGGGCAACCCTGCCAGCACGGCCCGGGCTCCGTGAGCCAATAGACTTCCCGGCCGGGCCTGGTGCAGCAATGACGAGAGTCGCTGATTGCTGTGATTTAGCCGGGCTTGTGCTGCGTTGGAATCGAGCCTGCTCACAGGCTCCTCCGAGAAGTCTATATCTGCTTCGAAAAACACCCTTAAATCACCTATCTCCGCCGATAATGTGCTTATCTCCGTCGAAAAATCACCCATTAAAGACCGCACAGCCGCTCGTGCTGCGGCCTGGGTCCGGCTGTCAATGAGGTCGGCGACCGCCTCGGCTTGGGCGAGATCCAGTCGGCCGTTAAGAAATGCCCGCTCGGTAAACTCACCGGGCCGCGCTGGACGGGCACCATGGCTCAAGACACAGGCCAGAACACCATCCAGTACACGGGCTCCGCCGTGGCCTTGTAACTCCAGCACATCCTCGCCGGTGTAAGAGGCCGGCGCTTCAAAATAAAGTACCAGCCCCTCGTCCAGCGGTGAACCGTCGGCTGCCCTGAACACGCGGTGCGTGGCTTGTTTCGGCGGTGGCACTACGCCGGCGATTGCGCGCGTGATGACCCTGGCTCGGGGCCCTGATACCCGGACGATGCCGATGGCACCCACGCCTTGCGGCGTTGCGATCGCGGCGATGGTGTCTTGATCCTGTTGCACCGTTGGTGACCGCAGTCGACTGGGCGATGTCAACTCGCCTGAATTAGCCTCCGGATGCCGCGATCTTTCGCGTAATCATCCACTGCTGGCCAATGGACAGAAGATTGTTCACCAGCCAATACAGCACCAGCCCAGCGGGAAACCACAAAAAGAAGACCGTAAACACCACTGGCATAGCCAGCATGATGTTCTTTTGCATGGGGTCAACGGGCGTAGGGTTCAGGATCGTCTGACCAAACATAGACGCGCCCATCAGCAACGGCAGCACGTAGTACGGGTCCTGAACGGAAAGATCCTTGATCCATAACATAAAGGGTGCTTGCCGCAACTCGACACTTTCCAGCAACACCCAATACAAGGCGATAAAGACTGGGATTTGAATTACGATCGGCAAACAGCTCCCAAAAGGATTTATTTTTTCCTTTTTATAAACCTCCATCATGGCCTGCTGGAACTTTTGTTTGTCGTCGCCGAAACGCTCCTTGAGCGTTTTCATGCGGGGCTGAAGATTCTTCATCCTTGCCATCGACTTGTAGCTGGCTGCCGACAACGGATAGAACACAAGCTTGACCAGCAACGTCAGCAGGATGATTGACACACCCCAGTTTTTGACTACACCGTTGATGTAATTCAATAACCAGAATAGCGGGGATGAGATCGGCGTCAGCCAGCCGTAATCCACTGTTAGCTCCAACTGCTGGTCTATCTCTGTAAGGCGTTTTTGTTCCTTAGGGCCAACGAACAGTTGAGCGCTCAGAGAGCCTTGTCCGCCGGCCGCCACCATGACCGGTTCTACACTCTTGTAACCAATGTGGTAACGCGGTTGGCTGTCTCTGGCTGTAACCGTTGAATAGAATTCATAGGCACTGCTCCCCTTAGGCAGCAACGCTCCCACGAAATAGTGTTGCAGCATTGCGACCCAGCCCGAGGGCGTGTTGCGTACCAGGTTCTCCTCGTACATGTCATCAAAATCTATCTTCTGGTACTTCTCTTCCGGTGTGTAAATAACGCCGCCTGTGTAGCTTGGCAACCGGCCAAAAAAGCCAAGCCCGCTAGATTTCTGCTCACCCTTAGTACGAAGTATCTGGTTGTATAGGAACCCTTGCCACGTTGTGGCGGTGGTGTTGTCAATCTCATACCGGATGTCGATGTAGTAGCTATTTCGATAAAACGTATAAACCTTGCGATAGCTAACACCATCGGGACTCTGCCACCTAAGGACAGCTTCTACGCGATCTGCATCGGGCGACAACGAGTAATTGTGCTGATTAGTGCCGTACTGCGTATGGTGATTGGGTAACTCACCCTGGGTGCCCAAGAGGCCGCCCTGGATAACGAACAGGTCAGCGCCCTCATCATTTAACAGCCGAAACGGTTCATCTGGATATTCCAGCTGTTCCGGATAAGTCAACAGTTCTAACCGCCTTAAGTCACCGCCATAGGTATCTATGGCGGCGCGTATGAGATCGGTTTCAACCACCACAATGTCGCCTGTGGGCAGGGTTTTAAATGTCGGTTTAGGTACTTCATTTGCCGTTGTGCTGGTGATTGTGTTTGCGACAGTCGGCGCGCTGGGAACATCTTCCGTGTTCACCGCGACGGCTTGGCCCTGCCCGGATTGCTGAACCGTTTGGGACATCGTCGGCACTACGGGTGTTACGTTATATTCGACCCAGGCCTGCCAAATCAGGACCAGCACCAGCGCTAAGCCGGTAAACAGGATGAGTCTCTGGAAATCCACTGTTAGCGCGTCAGTGGTGCAAACAACCGGAGTTGCCTGCGTCCTCGCCCGGCACCATGTCCACACCGCCTGGGTGCCAGGGGTTGCAGCGGATCAGCCGACGCAGTGTCAGCCAGATGCCGCGGGTTATGCCGTGACGCTCGATTGCCTCTATAGCGTAGGACGAGCACGTGGGATAGAAACGGCATGTCGGCCCCAACAATGGACTGATCAGGTAGCGATATCCGCGCAGCGTTGCTGTGACTACTTGCCGCATTTTTCTTTTATCCGTATCCAGTGACCCAAAAGACTTCGATCGACCTGTACGCATCCGGTTTCGTTGGCTTCCTGCCGAGCGATCACCACCAGGTCCAAACCAGCCAGTGGTTGTTTATGATAACGAAAGGATTCTCGTACCCTGCGCTTCAGTCGATTGCGCCGCACCGCTTTAGCGGACACACGCCGTGAGACCGTGATGCCTAGCCGCGCGCTGCCTGTTGGCCGTTTCGCCGCATAAACAGTAAACAGTTGATCATCGCTACGGCATCGTTTTGCAATCGTCGTGCGGTAATCCTCGCTGTGTAGGAGGCGTTCGCTTCGCATGAAGCGGGCATTACTCACTACCGGTGGCTAACGTCGCCCGGCTCTCAGGCGCTGAGCTGCGCCCGGCCTTTCGCCCTGCGCGCGTTGATCACGGCTCGTCCAGCGCGTGTTTTCATTCGCGCCCTGAAACCATGTCGTCGTTTTCGTTTGACTTCACTGGGCTGGAAAGTGCGCTTCATAAGACGTATCCCGAATTCTTTGGTCGGCTCTCGAAAAAGGCGTCGGACTTTACTCGTAATTATGGCGTAATGTCAATGTTTTTAGGCAGTCTCCAGCGCGTTGTGGATAAATAAAATTTGGCTAATTGCTGTGGATAACTTTTAATTTATCGTTTAAACTGGGCCCTAAGACAGTAACCGTCCACTTACCCCATTAAACCGTAACCGCGCCGAAAGCGCTATTGACCGACGCCATCACCCCTACTACCGTGTCCACCGCACTTTGGAAACTCTGCCTAACTCGTCTCGAAGATGACCTGTCCGCCCAGCAGTTCAATACCTGGATCCGACCGCTACACGCCGTTGAGCATGCCAATGGTTTAACACTGCTCGCACCCAATCGATTTGTGCGCGACTTCGTGGACAAAGAATATCTTGGGCTAATTTCTAGCCTGGCAACAACCTTTAGCCCCAAACCCGCTGCGGTCAGGCTGGATATTGGCAGCGAACAAGCGAGTAGCGCTGCTTCGGTCACCGCCGATCAGCAGCCGGCGGCGCGAAACAAAGGTTTGGGCGCTCTGGGTTTTGAAGGCCGTCTCAACCCAGCGTTTACATTTGAGACCCACGTTGAGGGTAAATCAAACCAACTCGCCCGGGCAGCCGCCAGCCAGGTCGGAGAAAACCCGGGGCAAGCCTATAACCCATTATTTCTTTACGGGGGTGTCGGTCTTGGCAAAACACACCTGATGCAGGCCGCCGGAAATCTGACCCGGCAACTTAGGCCGGAAGCCAAAGTCCTGTACGTACACTCGGAAAGGTTTGTGGCTGATATGGTCAAGGCTTTACAGCATAATGCGATCAATGAGTTCAAACGTTTTTATCGATCTTTGGACGCTCTGCTGATTGACGATATTCAGTTCTTTTCCGGGAAAGAGCACTCACAGGAAGAATTTTTTCATACTTTCAATACGTTACTAGAGGGTCAGCGGCAAGTCGTGATTACCAGCGACCGCTTTCCGCGTGAGATTTCCGGCGTCCAGGAGCGTCTAATTTCCCGATTTGGCAGCGGCTTGACGGTCCCGATCGACCCGCCCGAGCTCGAGACCAGAATGGCCATCTTAAAAAACAAGGCCCAACAAAAAGGCGTCGGCCTGCCAGAGGATGTGTGTTTCTTTGTGGCCAAACAGATCCGGTCCAATGTTCGGGAACTCGAAGGTGCGCTGCACCGGATTATCGCCAGTGCCAACTTTACCGGGCGCAATATCAACACCGGGCTTGCTCGGGAAGCCCTGCGTGATCTGTTGGTCTTTCAGGAACGACAGGTCACCATACAGAATATTCAGAAAGTAGTGGCAGAATATTTCAAGATGCGGATCTCGGACCTTCATTCCAAGCGACGGAACCGCCAGATTACCCGACCGCGCCAGATCGCCATGGCGTTAGCAAAAGAACTCACCACCATGAGCTTGCCAGAAATCGGTGATGCCTTCGGGGGCAGAGACCACACAACGGTGTTGCACGCTCAGCGAAAGATTGCCGAGTTGGTCAAGACAGATCCCAAGATCAGCGAAGACTACCAGAACCTCCATCGGCTTCTCGGTGGATAACGTGTGCGTTTCCAGTGAAAAACTGTGGCATGATTTCCTTTAACGCGGTTTTCGCGGTACCTTATTACCCTATACACAATCTAATTCACAACATTACACACACCCAGTATTTTTGATAACTATATGTTTTTATTGTATAAAATAACTTTTTCCGTTTATCAACAGCCCTAATTAGATCAGTAAACAGATTACTTATGAAATTATTAATAGAGCGAGAACAACTACTGACGCCACTCAACACCGTCACCAGCGTGGTAGAGCGCAGGCAAACCCTGCCCATACTGGGGAACGTGTTGATGCGCCTAGAGAACAATGCCCTCACTTTAGTTGGTACTGACCTGGAAGTGGAAACCAGCATTCAAACCACGGTTCTGGAAGGCAGTGATGGTGCGTGTACTGTGACAGCTCGCAAGCTCCTCGATATTTGTCGCGCGCTTCCTGACAACGCGAAACTGGAATTCAGCGCAACCGGCGGCAAGCTCAAGATCAAGTCAGGCCAGAGCCGCTTCAGCCTACAAACTCTACCGGCTGCCGATTTCCCGCGGCTTGAGACGGAGAACTGGGAAGAGCGAGTGCGCTTGGAGCAATCAGCACTGCGGGGCCTTTTCGACAAAACAGCCTTTTCGATGGCGCAACAAGACGTACGGTATTTTCTAAATGGTGTGCTGATTGAGTTGGATGGCGACACGATCAACGCCGTAGCGACGGATGGGCACCGGTTGGCGCGCAGCCGAACAAAACTGCCCAGTGCTGCCGGGTCGCTGCGCCAAGCGATTATCCCCCGAAAGGCCGTTCTGGAACTCGGGCGATTCCTGGCTGACGGCGGGGACGAGATAACGCTGGAACTCAATCCAAACCATGTGCGATTCAGCCGGACCGGGGCACAACTGACGAGCAAACTGATAGAAGGAAAGTTCCCCGACTACAAAGCGGTCATGTCGCAGGTCCTGTCACAGAAAATGGTCGCTGACCGAGAGCAGCTACACGAAGTGTTGGCGAGAACCTCAGTGCTGACAAACGAAAAATATCGGGGTATTCGGTTGGATTTATCCAAGGGCTCATTAAAGCTGTCGGCCCACAACCCGGACCAAGAAGAAGCCAATGACGAGGTGAGCGTGGAGTATGAAGGTGACAGCCTGGAGATAGGGTTCAACGTGACTTATCTGATGGATGCCCTTCGGGCCATGTCGACAAAGACCGTGGAAGCCGAGCTGCAGGACGGGAACAGCGGGTGCATGCTCCACGAACCCGATGATGACGATACGTTGTACCTGATTATGCCCATGCGATTGTAGAAAAGCTGGACCCAAAAACAACCCCCGGACGCCGTTGTTCCACGTGAAACCAGGGGATTGAACCCCCGGGGTTTGTAAGCCACGTTGTTTCACGTGAAACAACAAAAAACCCCGTAAAACCGCCGTTTTCCCGGCTCAGCAACCCTTGTTCGTGATATAATAAAAGCCCGCAACAAGGAGCATTTATGAGCGCTCAACCAGTCTACGACGAAAGCAGTATTAAGGTCCTCAAGGGGCTGGAAGCGGTCCGCAAACGACCCGGTATGTATATCGGTGACACCGATGACGGTACCGGCCTTCATCATATGGTTTTTGAGGTGGTCGATAACGCCATAGACGAAGCACTCGCGGGCCACTGCCAAGAAATTACCGTGACGATACACGCTGACGAGACGGTGTCGGTAGTGGACGACGGCCGGGGTATACCGACCGGGTTGATCACAGAAGAAGGGCGCTCTGCGGCGGAAGTCATCATGACCCAACTACACGCGGGGGGAAAATTTGACCAAGATTCCTACAAAGTGTCTGGTGGTTTACACGGCGTCGGGGTTTCGGTGGTTAACGCGTTGTCATCCAGCCTCAGGTTAATAATTCATCGGGGCGGCAAAACATACCGCCAAGATTACCAAGGGGGCGTGCCGACTGAACCACTGACGGACATCGGTGACACTACCCGCACGGGCACGGAAGTGCATTTTAGACCCGACCCACAGGTATTTACGGATCTCGTGTTACACCACGATATTTTGGCGAAGCGGCTCCGAGAGTTGGCGTTTTTGAATTCGGGTGTTCGGAACAGATTGTTGGACGAACGGGTCGGCACAGAGGAAATTTATGAATATAAAGGTGGAATAAAGGCATTTGTCGAACACCTGGGGAGCAAGAAAAACAAGCTTCACCCAACGGTATTTGCGGTCAGTTCGGAGCGGGATGGTGTTCAGCTCGATCTCGCGCTGCAGTGGAACGACGGCTATCAGGAAAATGTTTTTTGCTACACCAACACCATCGCGCAGGGTGATGGGGGCACCCACCTAGAGGGGCTTCGCGCCGCCATGACCAGAACACTGGGCCGTTATATGGACGACAGCGGGGCCACGAAGCGCGCCCGGGTCGATGTAAAAGGGGAAGACTGTCGAGAGGGCCTGACAGCCGTGCTGTCGGTGAAAGTCGCAGACCCGAAGTTCTCGTCTCAAACCAAGGAAAAACTGGTTTCTTCCGCGGTCAGGGGCCCGGTCGAATCGCTGATCAGCGAGCATCTCGGGGCTTTTTTGCTGGAGCGACCGGCAGAGGCTAAAGCGATCGTCGATAAAATCGCCGATTCTGCCCGGTCAAGAGAAGCCGCGCGGCGCGCGCGTGAGATGACCCGCCGAAAAAATGCCCTAGAAATGGGCGGCTTACCCGGCAAGCTCGCGGATTGCCAAGAAAAAGACCCGGCACAAAGCGAGATTTACCTGGTCGAAGGAGACTCGGCTGGCGGGTCGGCCAAGCAGGCGCGCGACAGGCGCTACCAGGCCATTCTCCCCCTTAAAGGCAAGATTCTGAACGTGGAAAAGGCACGATTTGACCGAATGATCGCGTCAGATGAAGTCGCGACGCTTATCACAGCATTGGGAACGGGGATAGGCAAGGATGATTTTGATGTCAGCAAACTACGTTATCACCGGATCATCATCATGACCGATGCAGATGTCGACGGGTCGCATATCCGAACGCTGCTGCTGACATTCTTTTACCGCCAGATGCCCGAACTGTTAGAAAGAGGCCATGTATTCATCGCGCAACCGCCGCTATACAAGGTCTCGCTGCGCAAGAAAGAGACATACCTGAAGGACGACGACGAGATGAATCGTTATCTCTTGGGATTGGCGCTGGAAGGGGCGAAACTCCAGCGACAAGATGAACCCAGTGTGGCACTGGCTGGGCCCGAGCTCAAGGCGCTGTGTACCGAATTTTTCGCGATTAGGTCAGCGATTAACCGGTTGGCCCGACGCTACCAGGCCGAGGTGCTGTGGGCGCTCAGCGCCCTGGCGCCATTGGGTCAGACGGGCCAGCTAACCGAGCAAGACCAAGCCGAATTTGCCCAACTATTGAGTGCTAGGCTATCCGGGACTGTAAGTCAGGGCGGCCCCCAGTATCGCGTTTACTTCGATAATGCCGCTGGCGCGGGGCAATGGTCGCTGGTGGTTGAATGCGAGCACCATGGGCAGTATCGTCAGACGCGACTCCCCGCTGAGTTTTTCGATACCCAAGAATATGGATCGATGATAGCGTTAGGCCAGCGACTGGACGCATTAGTGGGCTCGCAACCGACGGTGGTTCGAGGCGATAAGGAGACTGCAGTAGAGGATTTTGCCGGAGCCGTTGAGTGGCTGATGTCCGAGGTTAGGCGTGGCCTGACGGTGCAACGCTATAAAGGGTTGGGCGAGATGAATGCCGACCAATTGTGGGAAACAACAATGGACGCGAGTCAGCGGACACTTTCCCGAGTACAGATTGAAGATGCCGTTGGTGCCGATGAGATCTTCAGCGTACTGATGGGTGATGATGTAGAGCCGCGCCGCGCGTTCATCGAGCGTAACGCACTCGCCGTGAACCACCTAGATATTTAATAAAATCAATAACTTATCAGTGAAGTGTACGAGGTGCTGAAAGTATAAAACGAGGAATAGTAGCGTCGAAAGTTCGGCCGTCTTCAGCCACCATCTGGTAAGTGCCGTGCATGGTGCCCACGGGCGTTTCAATAACGGCCCCCGACGTATAGCGAAAACCCTCCCCAGGCTTAAGCACGGGCTGCTCACCGACAACTCCCTCGCCTTCGACCTCTTCGGTTCGGTTGTCGGCATCGGTGATGAACCAGTGTCGAGAAATCAGTTGAGCGGTGACAGAACCACGGTTTACCAAGGTGATGGTATAGGCAAAAACAAACCGGTCTTCATCGGGCTCAGAGTGTTCCGAGACATAGGCGGTTTCGACCTGAACATCGATGTCGTACTGGTTTTCCATAATGTTGGCGCTCCTGTTCTAACGGTCACAACTGACAGTGACGATGTTACCGTTTTCTGATTGCAGATGCATAGCTGCCAGTTGTCGACCCCAGACACAGCCACCATCTAGGCCGTAGAGCGTACGCTGGTTGTAAATGCCAAGATCCGACCAGTGGCCAAAGATTAACCGCGTATTACCCAGCGACTGCCTGTTTAGATCAAACCAGGGCTTAAGCGGAGCTGGCGCTGCGGCGGGCAACCCCTTGAATTGCAGCTCAAGGCTAAGGTCCGGCGTACAGTAGCGCATCCGGGTGAGTGCGTTAGTAATGAAGCGCAGACGGCCCCAACCGGTTAGTTGATCACTCCAACGGGCCGGGGTGTTTCCGTACATGTGGGCAAGAAAGTCCAGCCACTGGTCTGAGCGAAGTATGTTTTCGACTTCGCGGGCCAACGACAACCCTTGGTGCAGTGACCAGCCAGGATAAAGCCCGGCGTGAAACATCGCAGCATTTAAGTCGGAGTCGAAATGAGCCAGGGGCAGATGCCGGACAAAATCGGTCAGTTCATCCAGATCAGGGGCTTGCAGTAGACGATCAAGCCGGTTGGCCGTCTTGTTTTGATGCAACCCTGCCGATAGGGCCAAGAAATGAAGGTCGTGATTCCCCAGCACCACTGTGGCCTGGTCCTTTAACGATTTGATAAATCGGAGCACCGCCTCGGAGTCGGGGCCGCGGCTGATTAGGTCGCCCACGAACCAAAGGCAATCAGAGGCCGGGGTGTAGCAGATTTTATCGAGCAAGCGTTCAAGACAAGACATACAGCCCTGAACGTCACCGATGGCCCAGGTGGCCAACGTTTGGCTTAGGCCCGCTCAGTCATTGAGCGGTTCGAAACCCCTCGCCCGGCGTTCTGTGGGTGAGAGGTCGTCGTAGATCGCATCGAGACGTCGCTGCCAGTAGGATTCACGGATAAACAAGTAGGGATCGAGCTGAAGTTTTAGGACATGGTCTGCAATGAGCAGTTCAGCCCGCGCATTGAACGTGCGCAGGGCGTAGCCCAGGGCGAGGTCACGATCACTAGCGTCATACGACACGGGGTCGGCGTAGATAAATGCCGGGACAAGCGCGACGGCGTCGCGAATATTGCTGGGCCCCAGCAACGGCAACACCAGGTAGGGCCCGGCGGGCAGTCGCCACCGGGCCAGGGTCTGACCATAGTCTTCTTCGTGTCGCGGCCTGCCAACAGCGCCAGCGACGTCAAAAAGGCCGGCAACCCCAAGAGTACTGTTGATAACCAGTCGTTCAAAATCGAGGCGGCCTTGAGTAAATCGCCCCTGTAATAAATCGTTGGCAATAGTTGCGGGCAGTTGCAGGTTGCTAAAGAAATTGCTGACCGACAACCGGACCGCTGAGGGGACGGTATGGGCGTAAACAACAGCGACAGGGCGAATGAAAAAACGGTCCAGGCCATCATTGAAACCAAAGACCATCCGGTTCACAGGCTCAAGGGGGTCAGACAGCGGAGGCAGCGAAAGACTGCTAGAACCGGAATTTTTGGGGGTAGCGCAACCAGTGAGCAGCAGTGGAAGAGCCAGGAGCAACGCTAGAGCACTGTAGCGAACACCGCCCTTCAGATACCGCTGGCCCAAATCAAGTCGCCGGATGGCCAAGTGTGCCCAACGGTACGCGAGTCGCATAGACCAACTATAAGCCCGTAGGAGGTTCCCGAACAGTCCTTACCGCCGGATCAGCCTAGCCATCGATTAACCCGTGAAACATCGTCTTCGTTAAGCTGGCCGGACAGTTGTTCCAGCAACAGGACCTGCAGGACATAGTCATAACGAGCTTTGAGGTAGTTTCGTTCGGCCCGGAACAGGTCTCGTTGTGCATCAAGCACCTCAATGTTGGTGGTTAAGCCGGCGGCAAAGCCCTCTTCTTTGGCCTGAAGCGCGCTTTCTCCAGCAGTAACAGCTTCGGCCAGCGCGCTGATTCGACGCAACTGGCTGTTGATGCTGAGAAAAGCTTGGCGTGTCTTGCGCTGAATCTCACGGCGAGCCGATTCGTAGCGGGCGCGGGCAGCATTGAGATTCGAAGCCGCTTCTCTGATCTGGGCGTTGATGAGGCCCCCTTGATAGAACGGTAGCTTGAACGACAGAGTCACGCTGGCGTCGGTGCCGTCGGTCGAGGCGCTGTCAGAGTATTCAGCAGATAGATTCAAGCCCACGGTGAGCCCCCGTAGTGCCTGTTGTCGGACAATCTCTGTTTCAGCTACCGACACGTCCAACGACAGTGCTTTGAGCGATCGATTATCTAACAGAGCGCCGCTAACCCACTGTCCAGCATCATCGGGCTGGGGCCCGGATAATGCCGCAGCGGGAGACAGCGATAACAACGTGCCGGGATCCTTACCCACCAGGGCCACCAGCTCCTGCCGCATGTCGTCCAGCACCCGTTGGGCCTCGATACCTTCAGCCACAGCGTTTTCGTAGCGGGCCCGGGCGTCGTAAAGATCGGTCCGGGTACCCAGGCCAACATCAAGCCGCTCTTCGGCGAGTTCTAGCTGTCTACGAATGGCCCGCTGGTTGCGCTCGGACAGCTCCAGGTTATCCTGGGCCGAGAGTACAGCAAAATAACTACTGGCCACGCGCAGAATCAGTGATTCAGCAGCCATCTGGTAGTTAACGTTCGCCGCATTAGTCTGCAGGCGGGCTTGTTGGATCAGCAGTCGACTCGAACGATCGTATATCGATTGCTTGAGCGACACTGTGGTTGATGTCGCCTGATTGGTCGAATCCTTGGAGCTGAGTGTGTAGCTGCTTGACGCAGATAATTGTGGGCGGAAGGCAGCTTGGGCCTGAGGAATCGCTTCTTGCCCAGCTTCACGCCGGTGGGTTTGTGCTGCGAACTCGGGATCACTGGACCACGCCAGATGATATATGGCCAGCAGGTCGATGCCGCTGGTGGCCGAGTTCGAAGAAGCGACAACGACCGTTGTCGCTGAATCAGCGGCCGCGTCAGCGTCGGCTTGCGATAGAGTTTCACTATCAGCGGTATCTGAGGTGTCTGTAGCGACAGCGGTTGCCTGGACCTGACTGTCTTCTGTGTCGGATTCGACCTCTGGTTCGCTGGTAATCTTAAGGGACTGGCCGGGGTAGATTACGTCGTTCTCATGCAAACCGTTTAGCGCCATTAGATCTGCGCAGCGCACCTCGAACCGTTCCGCGATTTCGCACGCCGTGTCACCAGGCTGCACTGTGTACTGATTCTGGGCTGAAACCCACGCGCTGCCCGACCCGATCAGAATAACTATGGTGTGAAGGAACACTTTAATCATATTGGGTTTCACTCCGGCGCAAATTCTAAGTCAGAAAGTAAATGCCGAGGGGGTCCGGACATTAATCAGGGGCGGTAAGCTGGTGTCAAAAAGAGAGAGTTCAGTCGATTCTCCATCATCGCTGCGGCTATAGAGCATAGCCTCCATGACCGGTGGCTGACCAACAATTGCGACCATCCGCCCCCCGGCCGCCAGCCGATTGCAGTGGGCATGGGGCGGAACGGGCACCGAACCAGTGAGGATAATAGCGTCCCAACCGTCGTCTTCCGCCCAGTCTTCAGCCGCGTCTCCTTCTAGGAAGGTAGCGTTGACGATACCCAGTCTTTCCAACCGCGCTGAAGCGGGTTTCAGAAAGTCACCGTGAATATCGATGCTGGTAACCTGGGCGCAGCAGCTGGCTAAAAGAGCCGTCAGGTAGCCCGTGCCGGTACCCACCTCGAGGACTCGATCGGTAGAGGTTAATGCTAGGGCCTGGGCCAAACGGGCTTCAACCTTGGGCTGCATCATGCACTGCCCGTGGCTGATCGGCAGATTTAAGTCAGCAAATGCCAAATCCCGATCTTGTGGGGGCACGAACAGTTCGCGGGGCAGTTTCTTTAGTAATCCCAATAACACGGGGTCCAGCACCTCCCACGGGCGAATCTGCTGTTCAATCATGTTGAAGCGGGCGAGCTCGATGTCCATTGTTTGGCAGGGGATGATTGAGAAATCTAAAAAATTCTATCACAGCCATGGTGTGGTACCGGCCGGCTGTGCTTTGAACGCCCGCAGCAGGCACACGGATCAGCGAGGTTTAGTCGCTCGTACAACACGCTTTCGACCGGCACGCTCGATTTCGGTGTAATGGATCAAACAGGCAATCCAAACAGCAAGATCGAGCAACCTCAACGCGGTAAAATTTGTGACCACATGAGATCTTCGGGGCGAGCCGATGAAATCCAACCTCCAGTCCGTCGGGGCGCTGGTAAAGTGCAGGCGGTGGGGTTGGGGAAGATGGCTATAAATACGGGGCTGCGGCGAACGCCGTGGGACAAATTCCGAAGAACCCCAGCGCGTGTTGACCGTATTTGGGCGCTCACATATACTGCCCGGCCCCTGTGGCTGTGTGCCGGTCTCGTTGTGTATCAGCGATGGAGCGTTTATCTCGCGTATTGGTCATCGCGAGACAGCATGATCGAGGCGATGGGACGATAGACTGCGTGCTGGGCGAGAACATGTTAAGAA
>LUSG01000136.1:22686-26496 GCA_001629395.1 Gammaproteobacteria bacterium REDSEA-S15_B12
TGGTAGCACAGTGCGGGGTTACGGCGCTGCTGGCGCTCGCTCTCTGGCTGTTCGGACCGAATCTTTTGCACTCGGCCTCGCTTGGTGCGGGAATCGGTGTAGCAGGGAATGGGTATGCGGCTTGGCGAGTGTTTGCCGGTAGTCGCTCGAAGATCGGGTCTGTAGCGATGTTCGAGCTTTACCGGGCGGAATTTGGCAAACTCGTCATCATTGGCGTGTTGTGCGGGTGCGCCTTCGTGGCCATCGATGGTTTGAATATCGTTGCTTTTCTGGGCGGGTTGGTCTCGGTGACCCTCGCGTCTGTGGTTGCAGCGGCGACACATACGGTTGAGTTACCAGAACAAGTGGGAAGACAGATTTAAACTGCAATGGCCAGCGACAGCCTGACAACCACCGGCTACATCAAGCATCACCTACAGAATCTGGCCTATGGCCAGCATCCGGACGGTACATGGGGATTAGCGCATAGCGCTGCCGAAGCCAGAGAAATGGGCTTCTGGGCCATTCACCTCGACACAATGTTTTGGTCAGTGGCATTGGGTGTGCTCTTCCTCTGGTTATTCCGCAAGGCGGCCCGCAAGGCAACAGCGGATACCCCGAGCGGTTGGTTGAATTTTGTCGAGTGGGTTATTGATTTCATCGACGATAATGTACGCGGCTCTTTTTCTGGGAAGAATGATCTTATAGCGCCGTTATCGCTGACACTTTTCGTTTGGATTTTATTGATGAATTTAATGGATCTGGTGCCGGTTGACTGGATTCCGCAGATCGCACATCTGATAGGCATCGAATACATGAAAGTCGTGCCCACGACAGACCCCAACGCAACATTTGGTATGGCGCTCGGTGTTTTTCTGTTGACGCTTTATTACAGCATCAAGGTAAAAGGCCCGATGGGATTTGCTGCCGAACTGACGATGCAACCGTTCCAGGCCACCAATCCGATACTAAAAATCATTCTGTTGCCGATCAATTTTTTCTTAGAGTTTGTCAGCCTGGTTGCAAAGCCAATATCACTATCTTTGCGGCTTTTTGGCAATCTTTTTGCTGGCGAGATGATATTTATTTTGATCGCCCTGCTGTTCTCAGGAGGGCTGGCGTTTGCTGTGGTGGGCGGCGTTCTGCAATTGGGATGGGCTATTTTTCATATCCTGATCGTGTTACTGCAGGCGTTTATATTTATGACCCTGACTATTGTTTATCTCGAAATGGCACACAGCCACCACTGAGCGGCCCAACATCAGGCGAAAGAATTTTTGGTATCAAGCTGACTTTTCTTAATAGGAGAAACTCATGGAAACTGCTTTACTCTACGTTGCCGGTGCGGTTCTGCTCGGACTGGCCGGTGTGGGTGTCGGTGTGGGCGTGGGCGTGCTCGGCGCACGCTTCCTGGAGGGCATTGCCCGACAGCCAGAACTGCTGCCGATGCTCAGGACCCAGTTCTTCATTGTTATGGGGTTGGTAGATGCCATTCCAATTATCGGTGTGGCTATTGCGCTCTACATCATGTTCGCTGTGGTGGGTGGTTAATACCCCGGCTTTTTCGGACGGAAACAGGTTATGAATATCAACTTGACACTGATTGGGCAGACCATTGCCTTTGCAGTTTTCGTCTGGTTCTGCATGAAGTTTGTTTGGCCGCCCATCATTTCAGCGCTAAACGAACGCAAAACCCGGATCGCTGACGGCCTTGCCGCGGCCGATGAAGGGCAGCGCGAGAAAGCACGGGCGGAAGAACATGCTGCAGAGGTGCTTGAAGAAGCCAAGGGCCAGGCGCAGGAAATCATACGCAGAGCAGAACGACGAGAGACAGAAATGGTCGAGGAAGCCAAAACCACTGCACGTGGTGAAGGAGACCGCATTCTCACTGCCGCCCGGGGCGAGATCGATAAGGAAGTCAATCAGGCACGCGAAGCTTTGCGAGCACAACTCGCCACATTAGTGGTTGCAGGCGCCGGGCAGATACTGAGCCGAGAAGTCGATGAAAAGGCTCACTCTCAGCTTATCGACGAACTTACCCAAGAACTCTAGAACCCAACGACACTAGTCGATATAGGACCCATTTCTTGGCCGAACTTTCAAACATTGCAAGACCGTATGCGCGAGCTGTTTTCGAACTCGCTAAGAACGATGCCGACTATTCGGCATGGTCCGAGCGACTTGAATGGCTCGCAACGGTGGCAGCTGACCCGAACATCGGCGCCCTGTTTAACAACCCAAGGGTGTCAAGACACGACCTTGCCGGGGTATTTACGGACATATGTGCTGACCAGGTCGACGGGAATGCCAAGAATCTGGTGCGGTTGCTGGCACAGAATCGGCGCTTGCATGCGCTACCTGCCATAGCAGAACAGTACGAGCGCTTGCGCGGCGCGGCTGAACAGACTGTTCAGGCCGAATTGGAATCCGCCCTGCCCGTCAGTGATACCCAGCAGCAACGAATCGCCGAGGCCCTCAGCCAGCGTATGGGGTGCCGAGTCGAACTGAAAGTGCGAACAAATGAGGAACTCCTGGGCGGTGCAGTGGTACGCGCCGGGGATCTGGTGATAGACGGCTCGATACGGGCCCGACTCGAGAAACTGGCCACCGCTATCAGCGGCTAATCGGCCATAAACGGAGCTACTGAGAGGAATTCAGGTATGTCCATGCAGCTAAACCCCTCCGAAATCAGTGAACTGATTAAGGAGCGGATCAAGGATTTCGATGCCAGTGCCGAAGCTCGCACAGAAGGCACCGTGGTGAGTTTGACAGACGGCATTACGCGTATTCATGGCCTGGCCGACGCCATGCAGGGTGAAATGTTGGAGTTTCCAAACGATACATTCGGTCTTGCGCTTAATCTTGAACAAGATTCGGTCGGCGCAGTTGTGCTCGGAGACTACGAGCACATTGTCGAGGGTGATACCGTCAAATGTACGGGCCGAATCCTAGAAGTGCCGGTCGGAGATGAACTGCTCGGCCGGGCTGTGGATTCGCTCGGCGCACCGATTGATGGCAAAGGCAGTATTGACACAGCGCAGACATCGCCAATCGAAAAGGTGGCGCCTGGGGTGATCAGCCGTCAGTCTGTCTCAGAACCGGTACAGACGGGCCTTAAATCAATCGACGCCATGGTTCCAGTTGGTCGCGGTCAGCGCGAACTGATCATCGGTGATCGACAGACCGGGAAAACCGCGGTAGCGATTGATACGATCATCAATCAGAAAGGCACCGGGATCAAATGCATTTATGTCGCCATCGGTCAAAAAGCATCGTCGGTGGCGAACGTGGTGAACAAGCTTGAAGAACACGGCGCTATGGCACACACCATTGTGGTTTGTGCTTCAGCAGCTGAGTCGGCGGCGATGCAATACATCGCACCCTACTCCGGCTGTGCCATGGGGGAATATTTCCGAGACAAAGGCGAGGATGCCCTCATCATTTATGACGACCTGACCAAGCAAGCCTGGGCTTATAGACAAGTGAGTCTGTTGTTGCGCCGTCCACCGGGTCGAGAAGCTTATCCTGGCGATGTGTTTTATCTTCACTCAAGACTGCTGGAGCGCGCTGCCCGGATAAACACCGATGAAGTGGAAAAGCTGACCAACGGGCAAGTCAAGGGAAAGACCGGATCTTTGACGGCACTGCCGATAATCGAGACACAAGCCGGGGACGTCTCTGCCTTCGTACCCACCAACGTCATCTCCATCACCGATGGGCAGATTTTTTTGGAAACCGATCTTTTCAACGCAGGCATACGTCCTGCCATCAATGCCGGGTTGTCGGTCTCTAGAGTCGGCGGCGCAGCACAGTGCGCGTTGATCAAGAAGC
>LUSG01000137.1 GCA_001629395.1 Gammaproteobacteria bacterium REDSEA-S15_B12
CATTTGTACCGTCTGGATACACCTGCAGCGTCGATGAAGGGCTTGCACTTGTCGTTGATCGAGAAAGCACCGATGCCAGGGGGGCTGTGTCATGAAAGCAACCTTGGGGCATCAGTCTCGTCAGTCAATCGATAAACAGGTAATGTGGACGCGTCTGATCTCGGTGGTCGAGGAACAGGCCCAGGCGCTGCTGCGTACGGCATTCGGGTCAGTGGTGCGGGAAGCGGGTGATCTGTCCGCTGGTGTGTACGACCTTAAAGGTCAGATGCTGGCTCAGGCCGTCACGGGTACGCCCGGACACGTGAACACGATGGCGATGGCCGTCAGCCATTTTCTTGAGCGTTTTCCGGTTGAAACGATGAAGCCGGGAGATGTTTTTGTAACCAACGATCCCTGGATGGGAACCGGGCACTTGTTTGACTACGTGACGCTGACACCGGCTTTTCGTGATGAGGATCCCGTTGCTTTTTTTGCCTCGACCTGCCACGTCACCGATGTTGGTGGACGTGGGTTTACGGCCGATGCCGGTTCAATGTTCGAGGAAGGGGTCCTTATACCCCATATGCGGATTCGATCAGCAGGTACATTGAATGATGACCTGCTCGGTATTATTCAAGCCAACAGTCGTAACCCGGTCGAGGTCATGGGTGATATTCGTTCGCTGCTGTCCTGCAACGATGCGGGTGTCGCGCGTTTTGCAGATATGCTTGACGAGTTCGGACTCGATTCGCTGGATGATCTTTCTAGGCACATCATTGAATCGTCCGTCACTGCCATGCGCCAGGCGATCCGCTCTGTGCCAGATGGCGTTTATAGCGCGCAGATGACAATCGACGGTTATGAAAAGCCAATCGCACTCGAGGCTCGTTTGACAGTAGATAAGGAAACAATTCATCTGGACTATAGCGGGTCATCCTCGGCCTCACGCTTTGGCATCAATTCGCCCAAGTGTTATACGGACGCTTATTCTGTGTTCGGCCTTAAGTGTGTTATTGCACCGGATGTCCCCAACAATGCCGGTTCACTGGGGTGCTTTGAAATAGAGGCTGAGCCAGGTTCCTGTGTGGCGCCCGAGCGCCCTGCGCCCGTAACGGCACGGCATGTGATCGGGCAGATGTTGCCGGACCTTGTTTTTGGGTGCCTGGCGCAGGCGCTGCCCGATCGTGTACCGGCCGAGAGTGCGGGTTCAATCTGGGTGCTGGCGATGGCGAGTATGGAGGATGCCACTGGCGGCGCGCGCTTCAACGTGATGAACGTGGGACTGGGCGGCATTGGCGCAGGCCCCGGCTACGATGGCATGAGCACAACGGCGTTTCCGTCCGGTGTGGGTACGATTCCGATCGAAGTGACTGAAACAGAGTCTCCTCTGATCTTCCACCGGAAGGAGCTTCTGCCGGATTCAGGCGGTGCCGGTGCGCAGCGTGGTGGTCTATCTCAGGTTATAGAGGTGGGGCATGTTTTTTCTGAACCGTTTCTGGTGTCGGCGGCAACCTGGGACCGTCTGAACTATCCCGCCCGCGGCCGCATGGGTGGGGATGACGGCAGGGCTGGCGCGGCCTATCTGGGTTCCGGTGAGCGGCTGATTGGTAAAAAGACGCACCGAATCCCTGCCGACCAAACGCTGGTCATCGAAACGCCCGGGGGCGGGGGTTTTGGCGACCCTGAAACACGCTCTGATGAGCAGATCGAAGCGGATACCGAGGCGGGTTACGTGAGTGAGACTGGTGCGATCTCGGATTACCACAAACACTAGTGTATGCCGTCTCGACCAACTGAATCGCATTTTTGGGCAGCTGAACCGGCTGTTCAAGAGTAATACAGGCGGCTAATCGTATGCATACCGTCAGCCAGCTGGTTGATGTCCGTGCTGATAGTACCCCCCAGAACATTGCTGTTATCGATAGAGGCGGGATCTGGACTTACGCCGAACTCGCTGCAGAATCGCGTCGTCTAGCTGGTGGCTTACTCAAGCTGGGTATCGGCTCGGGTGACCGGGTCGGTTTCTGGTTACCGAATATTGCCCAGTACCTTACACTCCATATCGCCTGCGCCCGGATTGGGGCAATCACTGTATCAATCAATACCCGTTATCGCTCGAGTGAGGTCGGCGACATTGTGGGGCGATCGGGTTGCCGGGCACTCGTGCTGTGGCCGTCATTCAAGGACATTGCATTCCTCGATATCTTGGCAGAGGTCGATAGCACAGATCTGGAACAGCTTGAATTTCTCATCACCTACAGCGAAGGCGAGCAGGAAACCCAGTTACCGGGACGACTGTTGAGCCAGCGCACCGTGCCCTACAGCGACCTTGCACGGTCGGAGATGTTTACCGGTGACGGAGCCACTGCGCAAAGCGGTGTGGTCGTTTTTACCACCTCGGGGACCACGGCTGCGCCTAAGTTCGTTCTGCACAGTCAGGCCAGTATCAGCCACCACGCGCATGATGTGGCTTCGTTTTTCGGCTGGAACGAGCCGGACGCTGTGCTGCTTCAAGTATTGCCGCTGTGTGGTACGTTCGGACATGCCGGCGCGATGGCAGCTTTATCAGCTGGCTGCCCGATGGTGTTGATGCCTGTGTTTTCTGACCACGAAGCTGTTCAGCTTATGCAGTCACATCGGATTACGCACTGTAACGGCTCGGATGAAATGTTCGCTAGGATGCTTGCAGTTGCAGACGATCCCTATCCATTTCCGCTGTTTCGGTCCGGTGGTTATGCTGCTTTTAATCCTTTGTATCAGGATATTGTTGCCAGGGCTCATGATCGTGGAATGAACCTGGTTGGCCTGTATGGCATGAGTGAGATCCAGGCACTTTATGCCCGTCAGGATCCTTTAGCATCTGTCGAACAGCGTGGGCGGTGCGGTGGCTATCCGGTGTCGACAGATTCCCAGGTACGTGTACGCGATCCTGACAGCAAAGAGATACTGCCCCATGGGCAGGTGGGTGAGCTCGAGGCGACGGGCCCCAGTCGCATGACCGGTTATCTGGACGACGCGACAGCCACTGAATCAGTTTTCACCAGCGATGGACTTGTACGTAGCGGGGATCTGGGCTATACGGAAAGCGATGGTGGTTTTGTGTTTCTGGGCCGGATGGGTGACGCTATCCGACTGGGCGGGTTTCTGGTCAATCCGGCTGAGATTGAGCAGCATATTGAGCAGCATCCCGCGGTTGAAAGAGTGCAGGTGGTGGCAGTGGATACCCAGGCCGGTACAAGAGCCTACGCATTCGTAATCCCTGCGGAAAATGTCTCCCTAGATGAAGATGCTTTGCTGGCCCACTGTGCCAGCGGTATGGCGGGTTTTAAGGTTCCCATCGCAGTCCAGTTGCTGAATCAATTTCCCGTGACCGAGAGTGCCAATGGCATCAAAATTCAGAAAAGCCGTCTGCGTGAAATGGCAGGCGCTCGGCTGAGTCGGGATAGACAGTCCCCCGACATCGGTTCAATAGATCCATGATCGCAAACCGGCTCGTTAGCAAAGTTTCCCGAACGGGCTTGTCTGATTTGTTAAAGTACTGCTGAGGTAATTTAGATTTACCGAGTTTTGGTGTCCAGAGGTTGGCTATGACGATAGAGCTGCGGCCATTGCACGACGATTTTGGAATCGAGATTCTGAATGTTGATATCAGTGCTGGTCTGGATGATGCACAATTCGCGGAAATCGAACGGGCTGTTGAGGACTATTCGGTAGTACTGATTAAGCATCAGAACCTCGATGACGATCTGCAACTGGCATTCGGCAATCGGTTCGGCGAACTTGAGTTTGACCATGTGACTTATGGTCGTGACCGTCGTATCAACTATGTCTATCGAATCGGAAATATTGATTGGGACGGCAACCATATGCCCGCCAGTCACGAACGCGTTGTGTTTTCGACCGGGAATCAGATGTGGCACACCGACTCGTCATTCAGACCCGCGCCCGCGAAGTTTTCGATTTCCTATGCCTATGAGGTTACACCCCAAGGTGGTGAGCTTGAATTTGTCAGCGCCAGAGCAGCTTATGCTCGTTTGCCCGAGTCAATACGGTCCACCATTGATGATCTGGTTGTGACGCACGACTATGTATTCTCCCGGAGTAAGGTCAGCCCGGATGCAGTGACGCCGTCACACGCTGAGTCGTTGCCACCGGTTCCCCAGCGTTTGGTTCGTACCAATCCGGTCAACGGACAGAAGAATTACTATGTCGGTTCTCACGCGCGTTCAATAGAAGGCTGGTCGGATAGAGATGCCCGTGTGCTACTCGACGATTTGCTTGACCGCGCTATTCAGCCCGAGTGTATTTACAGCCACCGCTGGGAGACCCAAGATCTTCTGATCTGGGACAATCGATGCGTTCTGCATCATGGTCGTCCTTTCGATGCCGATCGTTATCGGCGTCGGATGCATCAGATACGTGTCACTTGTGGTTGTTCTTCAATGGACGAATAACCGTTTCGACGGCAATACGTCTGATTGTTGAACCGAGCGGGTCGGTCAGCTTTTTGCAGCCCAAGCTTCGATTTCAACAAGGATGTCAGGTGATGCCAGTCCGTCGACGATTACCAGTGTCGATGTAAAGATCGTTTTATCGCCGATTACCCGAGATCTTGCCAAACGGTAGTCCTCAATAAAGCGTGAGTCGGTTAAGTACACCGTGGTTTTGACCAGATCTGATTTGCGCATGCCCTGATCGCGTAGACAACTCACAATATTGCGCAGAGTCTGTTCCGTCTGTTTGCGAATGCCGTTTGCGAGGTTGCCTTTTTTGTCTAGCCCGACCTGGCCGGAAAGGACCAGCCATCGTGCGTTGGCGGGCACCAGAGTTGTGTGACAGTATTTACCCAGGGGCTTGTGAACCGTGGCTGGATTTGAAGAAATATTCATTGTTGCCTCCACTGTTGTTTAGTATTAATCACCGAAGTTACCGCGTAAGATGATCTGTGAGTGTAAACGCGGACCATGTTTTGAAGGTAACAACATCACCCAACCCTGCGTAGAATGGGAGGTCTGGGACATTGATGACCGTCTGCCGTTGAGACTGGTTGGGATTAAAAATGGTCGATTCGAAGGTTCGGAATGACGACGCGCTGGGTTGGCGTTTGAAGTTGGGTGTAATTGTGCCTGCAACCAATACCATTGTTGAGCCTGAGTTTCACAGCATAACCCCTGCTGGAGTGACCTGCCACACCGGGCGTTTTCCGCTCAAGGATATTCGGATCTCCAGCAACAACGATTTCGAACGCCTGGTTGCCGATATTCATGCCAACCTGGATCGGGCAGTCGACGACCTGATGTCCGTCGCTCCCGATCACATTGTCGTGGGGGTTTCTGCTGAATCTTTCTGGGATGGTACGGACGGTGCAGAGGTAATCAGAAATAGATTAGCGGAAAAAACGGGTGTCTCGATCACGCTGGGATCTGATGCGGCACGGGTAGCGCTGGAGGCAGTGGCCGCACAGCGTATAGGCGTATTAACACCTTACTGGCCAGTTGCTGATGAGCGTGTGCGGCAGTATTTCAACCAATGCGGTTTTACTGCAGTCAGAGTAACGGGCCTTAAGGCAACCAGCCCACTGAACATTGCCGAACAGAGTCGGGACACATTACGCCAGGCTATCCTCGACCTTGATGGCGACGATATCGATACGATCGTCCAGGTCGGGACAAATCTTGCGCTTGCTGCTCTGGCTGACGAGCTTGAGCAGGAGCTGGGAAAACCGGTGATCGCCATCAACGTCGCCCTGTACTGGCACGCACTGAGGCAAAACGGCATCAATGAGCCTATTCCAGGATTCGGCCGGTTACTGAAGAATTTGTAGGTGATTGGGAACACTTCAGTTCAAGACAGCTTCACCACCATTGAAAACCAAAATTGATCAGAGCGCTGTAGCAGGATCCCCCCCGGACAAGGATTTCAGCCGGCGCCGAATTGCAGCTGATAAGCTGAAGCTTCTGGGTGTTCGGTTGCTGTCAGCAGCAGGCATGTCACACGATGACGCAGCCATGGTTTCCGAGCACGTGGTGGGCAACAGCCTGATGGGTGTGGATTCCCACGGTGTGGTGCGATTTTCTCAATACATGTCGCTTATCGAATCGGGCGCAATCGATCCCCTCGGTACACCGCTTGTAGTCGTTGATGATGCGGCAATGACTCGGATTGATGCTGGTGGTGGACACGGTGTTCCCGCTATGGTGCAACTTGCGGAATGCACAGCTCAAAAAGCGATTACTGCCGGGATGGCGACCGGTGCTCTGGTGAATTGTGGTCACACGGGCCGGATTGGTGCCTACGCTGAAATGATTGCCCGTCAGGGTTGTTTCGCCGTGATTATTGGCGGTGGCGGACATACCCGGGGTAATCCAAAAGTAGCACCCTATGGTGGTCGGGAAGGCATTATGGGGACCAATCCCTACACATTGGCTCTCCCGGGTGGTCCGACAGGTGTGGTGGTCGTGGATTTTGCGACATCCACCAGCGCTCAAGGCAAGCTGCTCGCGGCCTCTAAAACAGGAGAGCCTCTGCCCCCGGGGATCATTTTGGACCGTGACGGGCGGCCGAGTGTTGATGCCCGGGACTACTATGCGGGGGGTGTACTGCTGCCGGCAGCCGGACCCAAAGGCTACGGACTGGGGCTCATTGGCGAACTGCTTGCTCATGGGGTTCTGGGTCAGGCAAGGGCACTGAACTGGCTGGTGCTGGCTGTTGATCTCGACCTGCTGGGCGATGATGACTATGGCAGAAGAATTGATGATTATCTGGAATGGGTGAAAGGGCGGGCACCGGCAGAAGGATTTGACGAGGTGATGATTCCGGGCGAACCTGAGCAGCGTTGTCGACAATTGCGGGAACAGTTGGGGATTCCTGTTGCTGATGAAATATGGGCGGAGATCGTCGACTGGGCCGGTCGGATGGGTATCGTGCTGCCTGATACCGATGCGAATTCTGATTCTCACGAGGTACAGGTGCGCTGATGACTTCGTGTTGGCAGGTTACCGGGAAGCAGGGATTCCTGATTGCCCCTGAACCAGTAACTGATCCGTTACCGTTTCTTTCGAATACCGTGCACAGTGCGGTTGGCGAGATTATGGATGTCGCCAGTTGTCTTCCACAGTTGGTTGCGGAGGGCCGCTGTCGTGAAGTGTGCCTGGCGTTGCCTATACCCAATTTTTCAGGCAGCGATGTGATACTTGATGAACGCGCTGCGGAGCGCCTGCACCAGGCTTATGCCTTCTTGAGCAATGGGTATTTGTGGCAGCCTGGCGAGGAGCCGACACGGCAACTGCCGCGCACCCTCGCTATTCCTTTTGTCCATCTTTCAGCACGGGTCAAACGGCCGCCGACACTGAGTTATACCAACACACAACTGGCCAATTGGCGGCGTCTGGACCCTGCCGGTGAGATTGCAGTTGAAAACATTAAAGCGGTGCAGATGTTTCAGTCTCTTCCTGACGAGGAATGGTTTTGGGTGCTGCACATTGTGATCGAGGCTCGTGGCGCTCCGGCAGTGGTCGCAGGCACAAGACTGGTGCAGGCGGCAAAACTTAACGATCTGGACCAGATTGAAAGGCAGCTCGAGATTATCCGCTCCGGACTTGAGACGATCATAGAACTTGCAGGGCGTATGGAAGAGGGTTGCCGGCCGGAGGTGTATTACGAGACCTTACGTCCATTTCTGTTTGCACATCCCGATGGTGTGGTATTCGATGGTGTGCAGGCATTCGGTGGTAAACCACAGACTTTCCTGGGGCAAACTGGAGCACAAAGTGCTTTGATTCCAGCTATCTGTGCATCACTGGGATTGCGTCATGCGCGCAGCGAACTGACGACCTATCTGGAGACTGTACGGGCCTACATGCCTGCGCCTCACCGGCAGTTTGTCGCCGACCTGGACGGCCAGGTCGTGCGAGATTGTGTCAGCAGTACTGTGAGTCAGAACTCGGTACGGACGCTCTACAATAGCTGTGTTGAGAAAGTGGTTGAGTTTCGGCGTCTTCATCTTGGCCTGGCCGCAAACTATATTGCCTCGCGTATGGATAATCCCCGCGGCACCGGGGGAACCGACTTCATGCGCTGGCTCAAGCATATGACCCGGGAAACGACCGAACAGATGCTCTAGTGGTGCGGACCGTATTCGCCAGGAGCAATTTAAGGAGAAGTGTATGCAGGATTTGTTTTCAATTAAAGGAAAGACGGCGCTCGTGACCGGCGGGTCGCGCGGAATTGGAGAGATGATTGCTGGCGGGTTTCTGGCAAGTGGTGCCAGGGTCTATATCAGTTCGCGCAAGGTGGAGGCTTGTGATGCTGCCGCCGAGCGATTGATGAAGACCTTTGGCGGAGAGTGCATTTCTCTGCCTGGCAATGTTGCCGAACTCGATGGCATCAGTGCCCTGGTTGAAACACTGTCGGGGCAGGAAGACAAACTCGATATACTGGTTAATAATGCGGGTGTTGGCTGGGGTGCACCGCTCGAGGAATTCCCGGAGATCGGCTGGGACAAGGTCATGGATACCAACGTCAAAGGTGCCTTTTTCCTGATCCAGCAGTTGTTGCCATTATTAAAGGCGTCGGGTACTGCAGAAGATCCCGCGCGGGTTATAAACATCGGCTCTATCGATGGTATTGTCACACCGACTTTCGACAACATTTCCTATGGCCCCTCTAAGGCGGCAGTTCATCACTTGACCCGCGTATTGGCTGCAAACCTGGTTAAGGATCACATTAGCGTCAACGCGATCGCACCTGGACCATTCCCGACCTGGATGCTGAGCACGGCGGTGGGATTTGGCGGCGCGACCGATGTGGACTGGGAGCAGGTCGCCCAGAGAAACCCTCGGCGGCGTGTCGGCACTCTTGAGGATATAGCCGGTGTGGCGATCTTTCTCAGTTCACGTGCGGGGGCTTATACCATCGGTGAGACTATTACCTGCGACGGTGGCGCGGTTGCCAGTTCGCACCACTGAACCATTCTGCTCAACGTACAGCCGAATAATGCAACTGGCTCACCTATCTGACGAACTGGAGTAGACGCAGTATCTCGAACCAGTCCTTGGTCTCAAATTCGACGGTGACGTCGTCAGCCAGCCAAGCACCGGGGTAGAACGAGGATGAAT
>LUSG01000138.1:0-26511 GCA_001629395.1 Gammaproteobacteria bacterium REDSEA-S15_B12
GACTATATGTGGCTGCGAACAGCCGAAGTTTTCCTACCTGCCACGGCCCAACCCCCTGATATTTACCAGAATCCAGATCGGGAGAAGTTTTTCCCACGAGTCGGGATCACCAAGTGGACGTTGCCAGTAGACGATACGCATTGCAAGATCATTGCCTGGCGCCATTATGGGACGGATCTTGATCTGGACGGAAAGGGGAATCGAAATAATGTTGGTATGAACAAAGTCGATTTTGTCGGCCAGACGGGTATTGAACGGAGTTATGAAGAAGGACAAAGAATGCCTAGTGATTACGAGCCCCAGATTTCGCAGGGGCCAATAACGCAGCATGACGGTGAGCATCGGGGTAATACAGATGGTGGAATTGCTCGTTATCGTCGGATGCTTAGGCAGGCAATAAGACAGCTCCAGGACGGAATAGAACCATCGCGACCGCAACTTAATGCTGACGGACATATTCCTACCATGGCCGGTGATGTGATTGTTCACTGTCCAGGTAAGAGGGCCGAGGACTCAGATTGGCAGAAAAAGTTTGCTAATCTGGTCGGTCAGATTGTGTCTGAGACCAAATTTCTTTCGGCGAATGAACGCAGCCACGAGATAGAACTCAGAGTTAAAGCTATTCTTACTGCTGGTGACCGCTAGCAATCAATGTTGCCTTGCTTGTGTCCGGACAACGGCGATTGTGCGCGCTCGACAGCCAGGGCGCTTATGATCTGATCGTGGAATCGAGTTACGCACAGTATGCGAAGCACTGGCTCTCCAGGGCAATCGGAACCTGAGACCTGACTTAGTTGTTGCGAGTATGAACAGTACGGCACAGATTAATGCGGAAGAGCATAAATACTGGAACTCAGATTCTGCAGACTACTGGGTTAGCCAGAAATCGGCCCTGGACCAGTTTTTGGAGCCCTGGGCTCGCCTTTTAGTGGGTGCCGCCCAGCTTTCTGGCGGTGAACAGATCGCCGATATTGGCTGCGGTACCGGTGCCACGACACTTAAATTTGCAGCTTCGGTCGGCACGGGAGGTAGAGTTACAGGAATCGATCTTTCCAGAAAGTTGATTGATTCAGCCATTAGCTCAGCTCGTGAACGTGCCATAGAAAATGTCATGTTTGTTGAAGCCGATGCCGCGGAGTACCGTTTTCCCTGTCCCCAAGATCTTATAGTTTCTCGCTGCGGGGTGATGTTCTTCGGTGATCTGGTGGCCGCCTTTTCGCACCTGCGGTCAGGCCTGGCAAGGGCAGGTCGGATATTACTTGTTGTCTGGCGGGCGCCAGAACAAAACGAGTGGTATCAGTTTCCAGTGCGCTGTGCCGCGCCTTTTTCTGATCAAGAACCGAAACACGATCCAGATGCGCCAGGTGCATTCACACTGGCAGACCCATCAAAAGTCAAACAAATTCTTGTATCAGCAGGATTCCGAAACATCCAGTTGCGGGCAGTGACGGAAAAATTGTGTGTGGGCCAGACAGTGAAATCGGCTGCAGAATTGTTCATGGCGATGGGTACGATTAGAAATTTATTGGATCGTGCGGACGTCGAGTTGCTGGATCAGGTTAAGTGCCATATGAGTCAAGGTCTCGAAGCTTACCGGCAGGAATCCGGGGTTTACATGAATGGCACCTGTTGGTTGGTGCACGCCAGTGCATAATAGATGTATTGTGGTCCGAGTTGCCTAAAAGCTTAAGGTTTAATGCCAGTGCACAGGGTGAGGATAAATTAATGCGTTTTGCAGTCTTTGGAGCCGGTGGACTTGGCGCCTATTACGGTGCGCGTCTGGTAGACGCGGGTTACGAGGTATCGTTCATCGCCCGGGGACCGCATCTTGAAGCCATGCAGAAAAACGGGCTCAAGGTCATTAGCCCGGTCGGTGATGTGCACCTGGAGAAACCACAGGTCACTGATCAGCCTGCTGACATTGGTGAAGTTGATGTGGTAATTATTGCCGTCAAGAGCTGGCACGTCGCCGAAATTATTCCGGTGCTGGGGCCCCTGCTGGGTGACGCGACCGTGATGTTGCCGTTTTTGAATGGTGTTGATGCGCCTGATGAATTAGCAATCTCTTTTGGTGAGGGGAGCGTGCTCGGTGGTTTGTCTCGAATATTCAGCGAAATCGAGTCACCAGGCGTCATCCGGCACCTGAACCCAGGAGCCTACATTGAGTGCGGTGAACTCAATGGTGAACGGTCAAGTCGGGTAGAGAGATTGGCCGATGTATTCCGGGGAGCCGGAATCGAGACCGAAGTCAGTGACAACATCCGCTGTGCACTTTGGCAGAAACTGCTACTGGTCGGATCCTGGGCCGGGTTGGGAGCGCTGTCGCAGAGCAGCCTGGGTGTGGTGTGCGACCAGTCAGAACTCAGATCATTGGTTGACCAAGCTATGGACGAGGGTATTGCAGTCGGAGAGGCACTAGGATATCCCCTGCCAGATAACCTCAAACAGCAGATGTGGGACTTCTATCACGGTGTGCCACACGACACCACGGCATCGATGATGCGCGATATTCTGGCCGGAAGACCCTCTGAGCTGGATGCCTGGAATGGTGCAATCGTACGATTTGGAAATCAAGTGGGCGTACCGACACCCGTACACCGGTTTACCTACGATGTACTGTTGCCGATGGAGCGTCGTGCCCGTGGGCAGCTTTAAATTTACCGGCAAACCAACCTAACCGGTGACACGCATGGATGATTCGGATCGGGCTGACTCAAATCTACATACCGGATACATTTAGCCGTGCCGCCCGCAATAGGTTGACGCTTATTTCCTCCGGAGTTTTCTAGAAACATTAACAGGAGAGACACGATGAGTATTCATTCACTGTCCGCAAACGAAGTTACAGATCCTGTAACGCAGGCTCGGATTGATCTTGCAGCTGCTCTTCGACTCGCCGTGCTGCATGAGTTGGAAGAGGGCATAGACAATCATTTCACTGTAACCGTTCCTGGCCATGAGGACCGTTATTTAACACTACCCTTTGGTTTGCACTGGTCAGAAGCGAGGGCGAGTAATCTTATAGTGTTTGATGAGTCAGGCCAGACCCTTGAAGGAACCGGATTTGTCGAACTTTCGGCCCACTGCATCCACACGCCTATCCACCGAATCACTGGCGCCCGTGTCGTAATGCATACGCACCAGACCTGGGCGCTCGCACTGAACATGTTAAAGAACAATAGATTCCAGCGAGTCAAACTGCCGTCTCTTTGTGTGATCGTATTGCTTACGACGATCACTATGCTGGCGCTGCTGTTTCCTTGGTGGAGGGTGAGCGCGTGGCGGGTCTGATACGTGATCATGATGTGGTGTTCATGAAGAACCATGGTGTGCTGGTGGTTGGGGAAACTGTGGCACAGGCTTATAAACGTCTTTATCGTCTCGAACGCGCATGTCGAACTCAGGTGCTGGCGATGGCAACTGAGCGTGAACTGGCGCCCATACCCGAGGAAGTTATTGAGCAGGTCAAGTCACCTGTGCCACACGACCGCTTTTCACCGGCAGACCGTGATCGTCTTTATCTGGACGCGATGATGCGCGTGCTGGATCGGGAATTACCGGGTTACGCCAGTTAATCTGTTGTTTACCGAACCCAGAAGTCCGGATTAGCAGACAGCCACTGTCTAAAATCAGCAAACATGGTGTCGATGCTATACGGCAGAGTGTAGCCCAGGTCATCGCGTAGTCTGCCTGGATCCAGGGGAGGACGGTCAGTCGTTGAATAAAGATCGATAGTCGGTGTGTCGTCTCCCTCTGCAAGCCGGTAACTGAAGTCGGGAAAATATCGGGCGAGTTGTTTACACCAATCAATCGTACCCCAGGTACGGCCCACGGTAATGTTATAAAGGTCGTACTTAGGATTCTGATGTGACATGAGTGCGAGAAGGGCATCGGCCACGTCGCGGCTGTAGGTCCAGTCCCGAGATTCATATCGTTCAAGAATCACGGGTTCACCGCACTGGGCAGCAACTGAGGCCTGCAGGGGAGCGCTGAGCGTATCGCGAAACCCGGTGTCCCGCTCCCAGGGTCCGAATATCGAACTCAAGCGCACGCTCAGTGCGTCAAGACCTGTCAGTGCTGCGATTCGACGTGTCGCAATTTCAGTTGCAAATTTGCTTAGCGCGTACAGCGAGACAGGTCGCTCACGGGTGTGTTCTTCGTGAAGTGTTGGGGGCCAGTCGGATTCATCTTCATCCGGTAGTCCGTAGGCTGAACCGGAACTGAGGTTGATCAGACGTCGAATGTCGGTTTTTGCAGCCAGCCGTGCTACGGTAGCAAGGCCAACGAGGTTTACCGACAACACACTTTCGGGTGTGTCACGTTCGCGTTCAGGACCTGAAGTGACAGCTGCACCGTAGAAAACCTGTTCGATACGCTGTTCTGCCAATGTACTGGCGAGTGCCTCACTGTCGATCACGCTTTTCTGGATATGACACCAGGAACCGGGGAGTTCATCGAAGGTACGTTGGGCTGCGCCAGGCACCGCACCCGGATCATAAATGACCACGTGCTCACCACGGCGCAAAATAGCCTCAGCGAGGTTCAAGCCAATAAAACCAGCACCCCCTGCGATTAGTGTATTCATTGACGTCGGTATGAGGTGTCCGCTTCAGTGGGGTTCGCTCTGTTCGAGGGTTTATTGAGTATGTTGGTCAGCCCTTGGCGCTTTGAGGCCAGAGGTAGCCGTCGAACCAGACCTGTTCCGGGGCTCGGTCGAAAATGGCCCTGTATTTCTGAAGTCCAGTACCGCCGAGTTGTAAAGCAATCTGTCGGTAGCCCTGGCGACGGTAATCCCAGCCCTTCGCCCGAGTGACCTGTTCCAGCCAGTCACAAAGATGCAGTTCGCACAGTTCCAGAAACACAGTGTTACTGAGATCGATGAGCGTATTTTCAAAGCGATCGCCGATCCGATATGGCCCAAAGCCCCTTGCAACCTCAGTGTCAAACTGACGGCGTTTGAGCGCGCAGTTGAGGTAGCAGAGAAACTCAGCGTGGTCACCGATCATGGAGCGAATTTCATCGCGTTCAGACAACGGCAGGGTGAATCCCTGAAAGATCTCCGTACCATATATTGAATGGAACAGACCAGCACGGGCTGCAGTTTCCGTCCAGCCCCATTCTTTGAGATCGCGATACACGCCGATAGCGTGTGCCAGATAGGATTTTCCGGTGTGGGGAACATCGACCGCTTCGACTCGCTGAAAGTACTGTGTCAGCGCTTTCAAGCTGTGAGTCGACGATTGGTTATTCATGGGTCATTTCGTCGGGTGTGTAGCGCACTTTCTTCATGAGATTACGATTGAATTCCAGATACTCAGATTTGGACAGCTTGGGCCGCTGTCCGGCCAGAATTTCCCGTGCTTGATGCCCTTGATCACAGAGAAGGTCGATCGTGGTCATAGCCAGCAGTTTGGCCATGTTGATGTAGACCGCTTCTTTGTCTGCCATTAGGTAGTCGTTGCCGTGACCGTTGCCTGTAGCGCCGAATATATAGGGATGAGTCACGGGCATGATATGACCAAGATCGCCCATGTCGGTGGATCCTGTGCGGTGATCTTCGATATAGAACTGATCTTCGCCGTAGAGATGTTTCACATTCTGTCCCCACAATTCACTCATGGTGCGATTATTGGTTTGGGGAAGGTAGCCTGCCGTGGTTTCGATCTCAGCGGTAGCACCAATCGCAATGGCTGCGCCGCGGACCGCGCGATCGACCTTATTGTTGGCATCGACTATGCCTTCCAGTGTTCTGCCGCGAACAAATGTCTCGACGATCACTTCTGCCGGTACAGCACTGACCGCATCTCCACCATGGGTAATAATGGGGTGGATGCGAATTGTATCTTCGTCATAAAACGTCTCGCGTAACAACGCTATTGCCGTCATTGCTAGATTAGCCGCATTGAGGGCGTTAATACCGGCCTGCGGGCGAGCGCCGGCGTGACTCGCTTTACCCAGGAAGCGGATTTTCTTAATGACTGCGCCGTTGGATGAATTTGCGACGTGAGATGCGGTGTCATCATTCTTTGTGTGGCACATCAGGGCCATGTCCACATCATCGAAATGGCCTCTGCGGATAAATTCAGCCTTGCCGGTGAGAAACTCAATGTGGTTCTGTTCTCGAAGGTCCATACGGTAGCCGACCTCAATCAACTCTTCGGCGGGAACAGCAATAAATGCTATAGCGCCACCGAGTTGACTGCAGATGTTCGAGGTGACAAGGCCCATGGCTGCCCCCAGCATGCCGGCAATCTGAGCATTGTGTCCACAGGCGTGGGCAGCCCCCGTTTCAGTATCGGCAAATGGGTGATCGGGAATCCTGAGACTGTCCAGTTCGCCGATCAGTGCCAGTGTTGGTCCTGCACTGTCGCCGGCAATCTTTGCCTTGACCCCGGTAATGGCGAGCCCGGTTTGGGTCTCCAGGTCAAGGTCATTCAGTGTACGGGCGACCAGTTGTTCGGTTTTAACCTCCCGGAAGCCGGTCTCCGGATTTCGAAGGATAGATTCACCAATCGCAATGATGTCATCCCGTCGGGCATCTATTTCCGCACAGGCCTGGGTCTTGAGTTCTGCAGCTTTAGTCATGAGATGGAGTATCCATTGTTTACAGGGTTGCTTCATATAAACGGTAGTGTGTTTCTGACATGCCCATTTCGCGATATACCGACTGTGCGCCTGAATTGTCTTTTTCCACATAAAGGCGAATGCCGCAAACGTCATTCTCACTTCCGGAATACACCGCGACGGCGTTGTGTTTTGATGACATAGACACTTTGGATCCACCACCACAGGCCGTCTCGCCAGTCACTCCACTCCTTTGTGACCATCAGTGCGCCCACAACTGTTTTGTCGCATTCTGCGACCAGATAAAACCCATGTTCGGGTTGTTGAAAAAGCCGTGTCACACCCGCGAGTACTGTGGATCGATCCAGCGGATGATCCTCGGTTTCCTGAGCCATGGCGATGTTAAACTCGGTGAGTGTCGGTGCGTCGGCTGCCGTGGCTCGACGTACGGTAATTCTGGGTGACTTCATCGTTGTCAGATTTCTTTTAGAGCTGGATCAGTGGAGTCATCGATACTAGATATATCATAATTGACAGTCGAGACAGGTAATCGTTGAGGTAAAGGGAATGAATGAATCAGTCAAAAATGTGTCGTTTATCGGACTCGGAGTTATGGGTTATCCGATGGCAGGGCACCTCTCAAAGGCGGGTTACAGTGTTCGTGTTTACAACCGCAGTAAAGATAAAGCAAGCAAATGGGTTGAGGAGCACGGTGGCGCCCAGGCGGATACGCCGGCCGAAGCTGCCAACGGGGCGGACGTCGTTCTTGCCTGCGTTGGTAATGACGATGATATCCGTTCGGTGACTATCGGCTCAGACGGTGCTTATTCGGGCATGGCAGCCGGTGCTTGCTTCGTTGATCACACAACAGCTTCGGCTGAGGTGGCGCGGGAACTGTCAGCCGAGGCTGATGGCCTTGGATTCAGTTTCCTCGACGCGCCGGTATCCGGCGGCCAGGCTGGTGCAGAGAACGGTATTCTGACTGTCATGGTTGGCGGTGAGTCAGGTCCATTCGATCGCGTGAAACCGGTGATTGACAGTTATTCGCGCGCCTGTCAGTTGATGGGCCCGGTCGGAAATGGGCAGCTTACAAAGATGGTCAACCAGATTGCGATTGCCGGACTCGTACAAGGTTTGTCTGAAGCGGTGAATTTTGCTGACAAGGCCAATTTGGATGTTAAACAGGTGCTCGATGTGATCTCCAAAGGAGCAGCTCAGTCGTGGCAGATGGAAAACCGGGGCGTGACGATGTACGAAGATAAGTTCGAGTTTGGGTTTGCAGTGGATTGGATGCGAAAAGATCTTGGCTTGTGTTTGGCTGAGTCCAATCGTAATGGTGCGCTCCTACCGGTTACCGCACTGGTCAATCAATTTTATGCCTCGGTCAAGGCACGTGGTGGTGGTCGCTGGGATACCTCGAGTTTGATACGCTTGCTGCGTCAAACCTGAAACTAGTATTACCCTTCGATGTACTGCGGGTCCGAACCGGACCGGTTACTGGAGTAAGTCATGAAATCAGTCAGAATCAACCTTTATAGCGACACACAGTCCCAACCCACCCCCGCTATGCGCGAAGCTATGGCATCAGCAGAGGTCGGTGATGAGCAGCACCGACTGGATCCGAGTGTCAGCAAGCTTTGCCATGAGGTCACAGAACTTTTAGGCAAGGAGGATGCCCTGTTCCTGCCCTCCGGCACGATGTGTAACCAGATTGCATTGGCAGTTCATTGTGGGGCGGGGGATGAAATCATTGCAGATCAGTCTGCGCACATCATCAATTATGAAGCCGGTGGTCCGGCTGTGCTTTCACGATCGCTCGTTCGTGCGCTCGATGGTGACTGCGGTATTTTTGATGCGGAAGATGTTCAGAAAGCGATTCGATCCAATTCCTATCATGCGCCAAGGTCCCGCCTTGTCGTTGTGGAGCAGACATCGAACCGAGGCGGTGGGGCCGTCTGGCCGTTGTCAACGCTTCAGGGTGTTGCAACGGTTGCGCGTGAACATGGTCTGAACCTGCACATGGATGGTGCGCGGCTGATGAATGCTGTCGTCGCCTCCGGCGTTCCGGCGGTGGAATTTGCGGCGACCGTCGATTCGCTGTGGCTCGATCTAAGCAAAGGTCTGGGCTGTCCAGTTGGGGCCGTGCTTGCAGGTACCCATGAATTTATCGATGAGGCATGGCGCTGGAAGCATCGCATAGGGGGAGCGATGCGGCAGGCTGGGATCATAGCTGCTGCTGGCAGCTGGGCACTGGCGAATCATGTTGAACGCCTGGCGGACGATCATAGCAATGCCCGGCAATTTGCTAAACGGGTATCAGAGATTCCCGGTGTTCAGCTGGTGAACGAGGACGTGCAGACCAATCTCATCTTCTTCAATGTGTCGGGATCACAGTTGTCTGCCCAGGACATCTCTGCCCGCTTGCGCGAACAGGGGGTATGGATTGGTGCGATCGACAGCGAAAGAATGAGGGCAGTCACACATCTCGATATCAGCCGGGACGATGTCAACGAAGCTGCTGACAGACTGGCCGACGTGATCAGCGCATAGCGGTTTTGCTGAGAACCCCAGTCTGGGACAGGGCAACTCTGACAATATCGTGACGTGTACAGGTCGACTCAAGCCGGTCGGCCTACAGCAGTAGTTAGGTACGCCAGTTCTCGCGCAGTCTACCGTGGTTCAGGGCCAGCCACTGCAGTGCGATCAGTGTCTTGGCGTTGCAGATGTTGCCGTCTTCCAGCAGCGCGAGTGCGTCTGCCAGAGGCCAACTCTCGGCTTTGATGTTTTCGCCTTCTTCTGCAAGGCCGTGATAGCCGCCGACCGCGGAGGCGTCAGTACGCCCACAGAACAGGTTGATTAATTCGGAACTGCCACCGGGGGTGCTGAAGAAACGCCCGATCAACTCCAGTTCTGTGATGACGCATCCTGCCTCCTCCTGGGCCTCCCGGATGGCCACGTCACCAGCGGTCTCACCGGTCTCCATGACACCGGCAACACATTCGAGCAGCCAGGGATGAGGCCACGACCCAGCCCACGCTCCGATGCGAAACTGCTCGATCAGAACAACTTCCTGGCGATTCGGGTCATAGGGCAGCACCGCAGAAATTTCTTTGCGGTGCATGACTTCACGATCCAGTACTTTGCTCCAACCACCCTGGTAGTGTTCGTGTGACAGTTTGTACCGGTCCACCTTGAGGTAACCACTGTAGACCGTGTGATGGTCCTGAACTCGAATCCCCAGCGGTGGTCTTTTCCGATTTTCTTCAGACATGGATGTTTTACGGAGGAGAGATTGCCGGTGTGCCCAGTCTGTCTTTCGAGGTCCCGATGACTTTTTCAATACAAAGAGCGATGGCAAGCAATTTTTCTTCTGCGCCGTGGTGTGCCATGACCTGCAGTCCAACAGGCAGACCAGCATTATCCAGTCCGACAGGTAATGTCAGAGCACACAAGCCCAGAGTATTGCCGGAGCAGGTATTACGCAACGACATCAGGTTAAGCGGTCCGTAACGATCGACCTGTTGAACATCGTCGAGCCTGGGCGGGGTAATGGGGACTGTCGGACTTACGATAACATCGGTGGATTCAAACCTCGCGTTTGCGCTGAGTTGCAGCTGGTTGATATGCCGGCGGCGCTTCCACTCGGGCATTTCGGAGGATAGCAATTCGTGGATTTCGGCTGCCGTCACGTTGCCGGCCTTAAGTAAGTCAATGGCAGCGCTGACTTCAGGTAAGCGGGCATCTGTTATACGAACCCCTTTCTGGCTGAGTTCGTTTAGCGCAGTCTCTACTGATTCAACAATTCCGGGATCGCATTCCTCCCACAGTGCCGATTCTCCACGGCCGATGACAAAATCGCTGGTTGTGCAGTGACTCGCCTGATCAATAAATTCTAGTGCCCGTCCTTGGTGTTCAGGATCCATTGCTGCAAAGCCAAAAACTGCATCTGCAACGGTACGCGTCAGAATACCGGCGGTATCAAGGGTCGGGCTCAGCGGGAAAATGCCCTCCAGTGACCATCGTCCAAAGCTGGTTTTGAGCCCGACGTTGCCGGTCATGCTGGCTGGTATCCGAACTGACCCCGCAGTGTCTGATCCCAGCGCAAGCAGGGCGGTGCCTTCCTGTAGGCTGACACCCGCACCGCTGCTTGAACCTCCTGGCACGCGGTGTTCTGTTGAATCCCACGGGTTTCGTGGCGTCCCCCAGTGGCTGTTAACTCCTAAGCCACCATAAGCGAATTCGACCGTATGGGTTTTCCCTATAAAGACAGCTTGTTGCCTGTTAAGGTCGGTGATAACCGGTCCTTGTGTCATCATACTGTCGGGAATGGAAACCGGTGACCCCGCGAAAGTCTGTAGGCCGTCGACGTTGTAAAGGTCCTTGACCGACACGGGTATACCCTGGAGAGGCCCGTGGTCTTCACCAGCGGAAAATGATGTATCTGCCCGGGCAGCTGCGTTGCGGGCATCCTGCGGCTGCCAGTACTTATAAGCGCCAAGCCTGGTGTGGTGTTGTTCTATGGCTTGTTCAGTAAGGCCTCCTGCCGTCAAGCGTCCACTGCGGAAAGCGGTGTAGAGCTCAAACAAAGACAGGTGCAATGGGTTGTTGGCCACGTTTCCTTACTCCTTGAAGGTGCGGTTATGTGGACTGTTCAGCGGTGCTGAAACGGCTGACACCACCAAATGGGTCAAACTCAAGTCGGGCGGGCTTATGCCCGGTGTATTGTGCAAACTGTATCAGATCTTGTACAGATATCGTGGTGGTATGGTGATTGTCCAGTGGATGAAGATGGATCACTTCGTGATCAAGCAGCGAGATATCAATAGCGAACTGAACTAGATTTCCAGTGTCATTGATCAATGCGAGTGGGGAGACAGCACCTGGCGAAACACCGAGATACCGGCCCAGCCTGTCTTCGGACGCAAAAGAAAATCGACTATTTGAGCCCGTGTACCCCATCGCTGTGGCGAGCGCCTTTAGATCAATTCGGCGGTCTTCATTACAGGTGATGAGCCACATTACGCCTTTCTTGTTGCGCATAAACAGATTTTTCGTATAACCACCGTCAGGATCGGTTTCACGCAGGCTTTTGCTCTGGGCTACCGTAAACATGGCCTCATGGCTGACTGTCTTGTGCTCGATTTTCAGCGCTGAAAGAAGTTCAAGCAGCGTGGTGCGAGAACAGGGTTTGGAGCCATCATCAAGCTTTATCGATTTATGACTGATATTCATTAGCGTTGAGATCTCAACCATCAGGCAGGAGGCTATAATGGCCGGGTGATGGTTAAATGTATGCGTAGCCTCGATTTTGCCACAGACACTGGAGTTTTCTTGCACGATGCCTCAACGAACCACCCGCAGTTCATCAAAGCACAAGCGTCGTAAGTCGGTTCCGCCTACGCGAGATCTCGAACGAGTCTTGCTCTCGGAGTTCACGGAACGTTCATACCTTAACTATTCGATGTATGTGATCCTGGATAGGGCCTTACCGCGCTTGTCCGATGGGCTAAAACCCGTTCAACGTCGAATCATTTACGCGATGTCTGAATTGAGTCTGAATGCCAGCAATAAACACAAGAAGTCCGCAAGAACCGTGGGTGATGTGCTCGGGAAATTTCATCCGCACGGCGATACAGCATGCTATGAGGCGATGGTGCTGATGGCTCAGTCGTTCAGTTTTCGCTATCCCCTGATCGATGGGCAGGGGAACTGGGGTTCACAGGATGATCCGAAGTCCTTTGCTGCAATGCGCTACACCGAGGCCAGGTTGTCGCACTTTGCCGATGTACTGTTGTCGGAACTTGGCCAGGGTACGGTCGACTGGGGGCCAAACTTTGATGGCACACTGTCAGAGCCCAGAAACTTGCCATCGAGGTTGCCGACCATTCTGCTGAATGGTGCTTCCGGAATTGCAGTGGGTATGGCGACCGATATTCTCCCACATAATATTCGCGAGGTTGTGTCCGCGTGCGTACGCTTGCTCGAAAACAGTCGGGTCAGTATTGAAGGGTTGACAGAGCATATTCGAGGACCGGACTTTCCGACCGAAGCAGAGATCATCACACCAGCCGAGGAAGTGTTTGAGATCTATAAATCTGGCACAGGGTCTATTCGCCAGCGAGCCGTGTGGGTGGGGGAGGACGGTAATATTATTGTGACCGCGCTTCCTTATCAGGTATCGGGAGAACGAATAGTTGAGCAGGTCGCCGCACAGATGTCGGCTAGAAAACTACCTATGGTTGTCGACATTCGTGATGAATCAGATCATGAAAATCCTACCCGCCTGGTGATTGAGCCACGGTCGAACAGGGTCGATCATTCAACGTTGATGGCTCATTTGTTTGCGACGACTTCGCTGGAACAAAGCCACCGTGTCAACATGAACATTATCGGCCTCGATGGGAGACCTAAGGTCTACAACGTTAAGGAGTTGTTGCGTGAGTGGCTGGATTTCCGCCTAGCCACTGTCAAACGCCGACTTCAGTTTCGTTTAGACAGGGTTGTCAAACGATTACATATTCTTGAAGGGCTGCTCGTAGCGTTTCTGAATCTGGACACGGTTATAAAGATCATACGCAAAGAGGATAAACCAAAGCCCGTGTTGATACGGCGTTTCAAACTGTCCGAAGATCAGGCAGATGCCATTCTCGATCTTCGCCTGCGCCAGCTCGCTCGACTGGAAGAGATCAAGATTAAAGGAGAAGAAGAAGAACTCGCACGTGAAAAAGCTGACCTTCAGAAGATTCTTAAGTCCCGGGACAAGCTGAAACGGGTTGTCCGGGATGAACTGCTTGCAGATGCAGAAGAATTTGGAGATGAGCGCCGGTCACCTTTGGTACAACGAGAAGCTGCGCAGGCGCTGAGTGAAACCGATTTGATTCCATCAGAACCAATCACGGTCGTCCTTTCCGAAAAAGGATGGATTCGTGCTGCCAAGGGTGCGGATGTTAATCCGCGAGAGTTGAATTACCGGGGTGATGACGGCTACCTTCATTCTGCTGTAGGGCGCAGCAATCAGATGCTTCTCTCGATAGACTCGACGGGCAGAACCTATACCATGCCGGCACACACGCTGCCATCCGCCAGGGGGATGGGCGAGCCGGTCAGCAAGCAGTTGAAGCCGCCACAGGGCGCGATTTTCAAAGGCCTCATGATAGGGTCTCCTGAGACACAGTATTTACTGGCAACCGATGCTGGCTACGGATTCGTGGCGCCGCTTGGAGAATTAACCAGCCGCAATAAATCAGGCAAAGTTGTGTTACGCGTCCGTGATGTTGGCGTTCTGTCTCCTCAGCTGGTACATGATTACGAGTTGGCCGATCTGCCAGTGATGTCCAAGGGTAAAGGAGTCAAGATCATTAATGTTCCGAGTGCCCGGTACAAATCGGGTGAAGAGAAACTGGTTGCTGTAGCCGTTTTCCGTGAGGGTGACAAGTTACGGTTATACAGTGGCAAGCAGCATATGAAGCTGAAGCCGGCCGATATTGACCTTTACCTGGGATTCCGGGCACAGCGTGGCGGAAATCTGCCGCGAGGTTATCGTCAACCTACCGCACTGGAAATTGATCGAGGAGACCCGTAAGACAGTCAGTTCTGTTTGCCAGGTTCTGACACGAGAACAACCAGACCGCTGCCGACCACCAGCAAAGCACCTGCAATCACGGTGGCTGTCGGCAGGTCGTGAAAAATAACCCAGCCGTAAAAAGCAGCCCAGCCCAGTGTGCTGTATTCCAGTGCACCAACGATGTAGACCGGCGCATACTTGAAACCGTTGGTTAGGAAATATTGGCCCCCCAGGCCTATCAGACCTAACAAGAGCATTAAGGCGAATTCGTTGGCTGATGGTTGAATCCACAGCAAGGGCGCCGCCAAGGCTGAAACAAGCAGGATCAGTGCTGAGCCTGTCAGTAGCATTAATTCGGTCGATTCTGAGACCGACATTCGGCGAGTTTGTATAGCGAGCGCCGCAAACATCAAGCAGCCGAACAGTGCTGCGACAGCGCCTAACCAGTCGACTTCACTGCCGCCGGGCTGCACAATAAATATGACGCCAATAAAACCAGTAATGATGGCCAGTATCTGTCGTCCATTGGGGTGTTCTGCAAGCACAAGACCAGACAGCAACGTCAGAAAGATAGGGTAGGAGGCAACGATCGATACCGCGTCGACCAATGGCATTCTTGAGATAGCAAAGTAGTAGCTTAAGAATGCGATCAGATTAAAGAACGCACGAAGTATGTGCGCTGCCGGTTTTTTGGTAGTTAAACCCTGCCAGCCATGTCGGGCACGTACAGCAAGAACCATCAAGGGTACGCTGAGGGCACTGCGAATCAACAGCAGTTGTAACAGCGTATAGCCGTCAGATAGCCATTTGATCAGTGCATCCTGGGTCGAAAAGAGCAGGCAAGCCAGCAGTGTAAACAACGCGCCCCGCCAGTAGCGATTGTCGGGTCTTGCTTGAAGTCCAGCCACTGTCGATGGGCTCCGTTCTAGCGGTCGCTGAGGTCAGCGCTCGACAGTGGTTCGGCTGTGCACCACTAAAAGGGCAGTTTCAGCTCAGGCTGAAGCGCCAGAAGTTGGGTGCGGAATTGTTCTTGGATTTCGATCAGTTGTTGTTGGTCGTCAGCTTCAAATCGCAGGATCACCGTGGGGGTGGTGTTAGAGGCTCTGGCGAGGCCGAAACCGTTCTCAAAGTCCACACGTATGCCATCAATTGTGCAGATTTCTCCGGTTGGAAACCGCGCGCTCCTGACTAACTGCTCAACCAGTGCGTGGTGTTTCCCTTCTTCCATTTCAAGGCGTAATTCGGGTGTACTGACAAGTTCCGGGATACTTCTGAATACTGCTGTAGGGGTTTGGTCCTGTGCGGATAGTAATTCACACAGTCGGGCTGCGGCATAGATACCGTCATCGAATCCATACCAGCGTTCCTTGAAAAAGATATGTCCGCTCATTTCACCCGCAAGTACTGCACCAGATTCTTTGAGCTTTGCTTTGATAAACGAATGTCCAGTTTTCCACATGGTTGGTAGTCCACCGGCTTCTCGGATCGCAGCAGGCAGGACCCTGGAGCATTTCACATCGTAGATGATCTCAGCACCGGGATTTCGGGACAGAACGTCCCGGGCAAGCAGCAGCAGCTGGCGGTCGGCAAAAACAATGTCACCAGTGCCTGACACGACGCCCAGTCGGTCGCCATCCCCGTCCAGAGCCATGCCAAAATCTGCGTTAGTTGCAATAACGGTCTCGATCAGGTCATTGAGGTTCTCGAGTTGGCTAGGATCCGGGTGGTGGTTGGGAAACGTACCGTCTACTTCAGAGAAAAGCTCGATGACGTCGCACCCGATTTCCTGTAACAACCGGGGTGCGATACTGCCACCGACACCGTTGCCGCAGTCAAGGACTATCTTGAGCGGGCGTTGGAGTGTGATTTCGCCGGTGATCCGCGCAGTGTAAGCGTCAATGACTGATTCATGGTGATGGGTACCGTTTCCACTGAGCAGGTCTTGATCTTCAATACGTTTACGCAGCATTTGAATTCGGTCGCCGGCCAAGGTTTCGCCGCTGATCATGACTTTCAGGCCGTTGTATTCGGGCGGGTTATGGCTTCCGGTGATAGAAACAGCGGAACCTGTCTCCAGGTGGTGCGTTGCAAAGTAAGTTACGGGTGTAGGGACCATGCCGATATCAATCACGTCGCAGCCGGTAGAGCGAATACCCGCTGACAGTGCGGCGGCCAGCGACGGGCCGGACAGGCGGCCATCACGGCCGACCACAACGCTTTGATCACCCGCCAGCGTGGCCTCAGTGCCAATGGCTTGGCCGATCTGGCTTGTGACAGTTTCTGTTAGAGATTTGTCGACAATTCCGCGTATGTCGTAGGCTTTGAAAATTTCTTGGGGCAGTTTCGTCATGGGCAGAACCACTGTGGCATGAATCACCGCCACGCAGTCTAAATCACGATGAGGTGAATGGGGCGTTTATATCACAATGATTTGATGGAAACCCAGAATCCAGGGTTGTTTGTTTGTGCGGCCCACACAATCGTTCTTCAACACAGGAAATTCAGGTGAGAACTACGACCGCTGGAACCTGTTCGGGTTGCGATGGGATAGGCAAACTATTCTGTTGCTCTCAGAGCAAGCATGATCCCGGTTCTGTTGAAAAATATGTTGAGCGGATCGACACACTTCCCGTAGACTGATTCAATTCAGCGTAACGCGCCAGTAGAATGAGAGAAGGGTCCAATGGTTGAAACTCGTCGGAATGGTCTGATGCTTGCACCCTGGACTTACACCAGCGAGGAGTTGTGTGAACTCGAGATTGATCATATTTTTCGGCATCAGTGGCTATTGGCCGGACATATATCTGAACTGGCCCAAGCCGGGGATTATCTAACTTTCAATCTCGCCAAAGAGCGGGCTGTACTGGTCAGGGATGAAAGTGGTGAGATTAATGCTTTTCACAATGTCTGTCGCCACCGGGGATCTCGTGTGGCCCCGGATCGACAAGGTAACTGCGGTCATGTGCTTCGTTGTCCATTTCATGGTTGGACCTATGAGCTGAATGGGACACTGAAGAGCGTGCCCAGGCCTCAGGGCTTTCCTGACTTGAAAAAAAATAGCAATGCGCTGGTGCCTATAGATCTGGAAATATGGAATGGCTTCATATTTATCTGTTTCGAAGGTGCACAAGGCCGGTCTGTAGCCAATCAATTTGGTGGTATCAGCGAAAAAATCAGACCATACAAATTAGAAGAAATGGTTCCCTGTGGAGCCGAGTATGATGAAGTGGTGGATTACAACTGGAAATTCTTTCACGACGTAGACAACGAGGGTTACCACGTGCCCGTTGCACATCCAGCGCTGCATGAACTCTATGGGCGGGACTACTGTGACAGTTATCTGGGAAACATTCCGATGTCCACGGGTGTCGTAGATGACTATCCGGCGCGCAGCTGGAGTGTCGCGCGCTATAATTGTGGCTTTATTTTGGTCTTTTCCCCAATACGGTGATCTACTTCTATCCGGAAAAAGCTGGCTTTTACATGTCACTGCCGCAGGGTGCGGCGACTACCCGGGTCGTCAGCCGTGAGTACCGATTGCCCGGCGAAAACCGCGAGCTCGCGGCTGTTCGATATCTCAGTGGGCGCATCGATCAAATCACCGCGCGTGAAGACCACGACCTGGTGCGCTGGCTGCAGGAGGCAGCCCACACTAGCGTATTCCCACTGAATAACCTGTCGGACCTGGAAGACGGTGTCCTTCAGTTTCACCAGCAGTTAAAGGCCTTGGTTCCTTTAATGTCGCTTGAGAGCTCCCCGGCACCGGGTACCCTTGCCGACGTTAATACCACCCTGCTGAACAGTAGTAGCTAACGACTTTGCGATTGAGTGCAATACGGAGGTCCCGATGACTAATTCAGGTTTTGCGCCTGCTGACCTCTCGACCATTCGTCAAATGGACGAACATGTCGTGCATCCCTGGGCGTCTTTTGATCGACCGAATAAAAGCCGTACGATTATTGGTTCAGGTGCCGGCGTGTACGTTTACGACGATCAGGGAAATCGCTTGCTGGACGGACCAGGCGGTATGTGGTGTGTCAATGTGGGGCATGGTCGCCAGGAGATTGCCGATGCAATCGCTCATCAGGCCGCTCAGTTGTCTTATATCAGTCCATGGAGTCATCCAACTGCGCCGGCGGCACGATTGGCTGATCGGTTGTCAAGCGTCGCACCTGGCGATCTTGATCATATTTTCTATACCACTGGAGGTTCTACAGCAATCGACTCTGCACTTCGATTTTGCCTGTTTTACAACAACGTACTCGGCCGCCCCGAGAAAAAACATATTATTACTCGTCATGATGCCTATCATGGCAGCACTTATCTTTCTGCTGCTGTGTGCGGCAAGCCGCGTGACAAGAACTGGTTGGACACCCAACTCGACCAGGTTCATTTCGTATCTTCTCCAAACAGCTACCGCAGTGCCGGGGGTCTGGATGAGGCAGCGTTCTGCCAGAAGCTTATCGCTGAACTGGAAGCAAAAATCCTTGAGGTTGAGCCCGAACGTGTCGCCGCATTCATTGCAGAGCCGATACTGGCATCAGGCGGTGTGATCGTGCCCCCGGTGGGTTACCATGCTGCCTGTCTGGAGGTTTGTCGCCGATACGACGTGATCTACATTTCTGACGAGGTTGTGACCGGTTTTGGGCGTCTCGGTGATTGGTTTGCGTCGGAGTCGGTATTTGATATTACGCCCGATATCATCACTTGTGCCAAAGGGCTGACTTCAGGTTACGTGCCTTTGGGTGCCGTGCTGATCTCAGATCGCCTCATTTCAAACGTGGGGGGTGATGGTGAGCGAGGCGCGGTGTTTTCTAATGGATTTACCTACTCAGGCCATCCCGTATCCTGCGCCGCCGCACTGGCAAACATGGATATTATTGAAGGCGAGGGGCTGCTCGAACATGCCCGCGAAGTCGGGCCTTACCTGCAGCAACAGCTGTCAACGCTGATAGATCTGCCTATCGTAGGGAATATTCGGGGTCTCGGTCTGATGGGATGTATTGAGTGCGTCGTTGATCATGACTCACGCGAGCCACTTATGCTGGATTATGAAGTCGGTAATCGAATTGATGTGCACTGCCAGAAGCTTGGTTTGTTGGTCCGGCCGCTGATCAATATGTGTGTGATGTCACCACCCATCATCATCGATCATGAACAGATCGATGAGCTTATCCGAGTTTTACGATTAGGTATTGAACGGACCATCGATGATCTCAAAAAGGAGGGTGTCGTCGGTGGCTTGTAATTCCCGACCGGCCGCTCTAATTGAGCGGCGTGATCAGGCAAAAGGAATGTCGAAAAACGCCAGTAGCCTGCAATTAATTGCCCAGTTCAGCAGGGCAGGGTAGAAATCTTCTGAATGCTGGATGAATCAGGAAAAGGAGTCTTAACGCTGCCTGGGCTCACCGGTGTGATCAGTAGAATCGTGGGGAAATAGAATTGGCCACAACTCGAGATGCCCTTGTTAGTGTTCTATAATCGCCCTGCTTTGTTTTCGATTCCAGCCCATCTTTGCCAACATTACAGTCGCTGGACGACCCCCAAATGGGATGGGTGGATCGATTCGAATCTATTCGAGATGTTGCCGGAGTATGTACGCGAGAACCCCGAGAAGATTGTTGGTCTGCCGGAGTCTTCGGTAGTTCGTGACGCGCGAAATCTGCTCAGCCGTGTCCGCGTTGGAGAGGCCGACGTCTGGTTGAAACGCTTTCGCGCAGCCCATACTGTGGATGCGGCAGTGTATGCCTTTCGGGCGGGAAAGTGTGTCCAAAGTTGGAATAAATCATTTGCACTGATCGCGTGCGGTTTCGACGTCCCTAAACCTTTGTTGGGATTACGTCGACGCGGCGTAGGTCAGGGCGCAGTGGGGTTATTCGGGTCACAGCATGTTCAATCCACGCCCCTTCGCACCGTTCTGTCGGAGGGCCATCCAGACGAAGACATGATGCCACTCATGCGACAACTGGGAGTGTTCGTGGCCCGGCTTCACGATCACGGTTTCCGCCACCGGGACCTACGCCGTGGAAATGTGCTGGTCCAAAAATGCAGTGACGACTCATACAGATTCTTCCTGGTCGACGTAAACCGTATGCAGCGCTATGAGTCACTCAACTGGATTCAGAGGATTCGGGAGTTGGAGCGGCTTTTCCTGGTTGGGCCAGAGGCTGAGTGGTTCTTTGAAGGCTATGGTACTGATCAGAGCATCGGGCAGGCAGTCATCGGCTATCGTCGTCGAGTGCGTTACGCAGAAGCTCTCGAGAATCGTAGGTTGGGCAGACTGCGCAAGAAGCTGTGGTACTATTTCTGGGAGTTGCGTGCCTATCCCCCTGGCGTGCGGGGTTCCCGTCCTTTGTCCGCGTGGCTGGACGGAGTTTATTCGTCGCGCGGGACCAATGTCTCAGGTAATGTGCCATGATGGACGCTGATCGTGCGACCTATCTAAAGAAACGTTATCGGCGGTCACAGTCGATTCTCAACCGCCGTGAGCAAAGGTTCGTCGACGCCATGTTGGCTCAGGTCGACGGACCTCTGGAACAGATTATCGATCTGCCCTGCGGGCATGGTCGTTTTACTCCACAGTTGCGACGGGCTGCCAGTCAGCGCCTGGTGTGCGCGGATCTACGGCTCGAACACATCAATGCACTCGTCGGTGCCGAGGATGTGGTCGGTACGCCGATAGAAACGTCACAGGTAGATCTGTACCAGCAGTTACCATTTGCCGACAAGGAGTTTAATCTGGTATTCAATTTTCGATTCTTCCACCACATTCGCGACGATGGTCACCGCCAGCATGTCATCGCCGAACTGTCTCGAATATCGGGGCATTATCTCATCGTATCTTATTACGCAAATTCGGCGGTACATGCGTTGCAGAAGAGGTTGTGGCGACGGACAGGCCACACAAGAGATCTGCCGATGATAAGTGCTTCGGAGCTTCACCGGTGTTTCCGTCAGCATGGGTGCGAGATTGTTGAAGATCGTGCAGTACTACCAGGGATCCACGCTCACCACATCACCTTGATGCGGCGTACTTAGGACGGGTCACAATTGCCGATCAGTTTCACTGGGGGTTAGGAATCGATCGGATATAGCACCCTCAATATAATGTTGGTGCTTCCAGTGGTTGTTCCCATGGGCGTATTCGATCTCCTTGAGTTCCGGGAAAACTCGTTTCTGGAGATAGGTGCAAGCGGTTTTAGACACTATTGCAGTTCTCCCGGTAGCCATTGTTACTGTTGTCGTTCATCGCTGGCAACAGTAGCCAGGTGATTGATCAGATCTATAAGTTCGTTGTGACCACCGGCCAGAGAGACTTTGCTCCTATACTTGCCATCAATAATGATGGTGGGTACGCCGTCAGTTTCGTAACGTGGTGTCATATCCAGCGCGTGCGAAAGCATTGAGTCAACACCAAAAGACGTAAAAGTATCGAGCACAGAATTTCTGTCTACACCGTGTTCTGCAGCCCAGTTGGCAAACTGTTCAACGTTAACAATTCTTTTCCTTTCTTTATGAATGGTATCAAAATAGGGTTCGTGCAGCTTATCTACAAGATCCAGGGCAACCAGTGTGTAGTACACGCGGGCATCAAAGGCCCAGGTTTTGTTTAATATCGCTGGCATACGGACAAACTCAACGTATTCTGGTTTATTCTTGAGCCATTGTTTGAGGTAGGGTTCTAGACGATAGCAGTGCGGACAGCGGTACCAGAACAGCTCCAGTACCTCGATATTGTCGCCTGTATGCACCGGCTGGGCAGTGTTTAAGCGATGGTAGTTGACCCCCAACTCGATCTCCTGGGCCACGGTCTGTGCCCCGACTAACAACGAAAGGGCCAGAATTAACCATTTTATTCGCATCTTGATCTCTCCGTTATAAGAAGAACTCTCTACTTGACCGTTAGGGTTTGACAGGATGACCGTTAGAGTTTGACACGATTGCGCAGTCGGTTCAGCAGTTGTGTTCTCAAGCCGCCAAAACTGCCGTTACTCATTATCACAATCGTGTCATTGGGGAGGATCTGATTCATCACTGTCTCGGCAATGTCAGAAACCTCGTCGCATACTTGTAGTGTAGTGTGCTCTACGTGGGGTGCAAGTGAACCTGGATCCCAACCTAGGTGTGCTGCTCGTAGAATGATAGCGATGTCAGCAGCTTTGATGGCATGGGACAGTGTTGCTAGGGGGTGGCCCTGTTTCATGGTGTTCGACCTGGGTTCGATGATAGCAATCAGCCGGTTTCGACCTGCCCGGGCCCTCAACGCATCCAGAGTTACCCTGATGGCGGTAGGGTGATGTGCAAAGTCGTCATAGAGCTGCACACCATCTGGAGTCTGTATCGCCAGTTCAAGGCGCCGTGCGGGTAGCTTGAATGATGCGAGGGCCGTACAGGCCGACGCGCTGGAAACGCCCAAGGCGTTTGCGGCTGCAATTGCGGCCAGTGCATTGGTCTGATTGTGTGTGCCGATGAGGTGCCAGTTAACAGTGCCATGCTCTTCACCGTGGTACATGATCCGGAATTGCTCATGCCTTCCATCATGGACGACGTGCCACTCACAGTTGGATCGGGAATCACAACTGAAACGTTCAACCGGCGTCCAGTATCCTGCCGAGAGAGTATGTTCCAGGCCGGGATCGTCACCGTTCGTGATAACAAGACCGTCAGGCGGTACCATTCTAATCAGATGGTGAAACTGCTTTTCGATGTCCTCGATTGAGTTGAAGATATCGGCGTGGTCGAATTCCAGATTGTTGAATACTGCAACATCGGGGCGATAGTGGACAAATTTAGAACGCTTATCAAAAAAAGCGGTGTCGTATTCATCTGCTTCGACTACAAAAATATCTCCACTGCCGCACCGGGCTGATACGCCAAAGTTTCCCAGTACACCACCTATAAGAAATCCTGGTGCAAGGCCGCATTGGTCCAGGATATGTGCCAGCATGGCACTGGTTGTCGTTTTACCATGCGTGCCGGCGACAGCCACTACCTTTTGTTTTTTCAGAATGTTTGCGTACAGCCATTCTGGTCCGGAAGTGTAGGGCAGGCGTTGCTGCAACATCGCCTCGACTTCTTCATTTCCACGTGAAAGCGCATTACCCACGACAACCAGGTCGGGTCGTGGTGACAGATGAGATGCCCGGTAGCCAGGGGAGACTTCAATATTGTGTTCAGCCAGGAGCGTGCTCATGGGTGGGTAGGGATTGCTGTCAGAACCACTAACCTTATGGCCCTTGTTGCGGGCCAATAACGCTAATCCGCCCATGAAAGTGCCGCAGATACCCAGAACGTGGAGGTGCACGGTGTTTAAGGTGAAGGAGAGCCTATCAGCATTGATATGATAAAAAGCACCGTCGCCTGACAGAGGATCACCAGTAGGATTGCACCCCCGATTCTGATCTCCAATGCCTGGCGTAGAATTGATGCCATGACGGTTAGTGACCAAATTGCTATGGCAGCGACAATGATCAGTGGCAGGGTCACCACCAGTTGTCCCGTATCTGGGGATACTAGCGACTCCTGCCAGCCAAAAAGCGGCAGGGTGAGCAGTTGCAGAACAGTGGTTGCTCCGAAAATTCCAGTCAGAGTCTGTACCCAACGTTCTGATTTCCGCTTGAAATTGAGTGCCAGCCAAATCATGCCGCTGAAAAGAATGATCTGACAGCCTGACAGTAGAAGCCCCCTTATAAAACCTTCTTCTGGTGCTGCATTGGCAGCTGCACTGAGAACAGCCAGCAGGCCGGTGACAAGGAGCAGTGATTCAGATCTCGGAATGTTTTCCGCCTGCTGCCTGAAAAGACAAAGTTCAATAAATAGACGCAGGTAATTGATCATATCTGGATAGAAAATACGGCGGTGTATGTTTCATGCCGACTGCAGTAGTGCTAATGATATCATTTCTTCATGACAGATCAGCTGTCAACAACATATTTAGAGCTCAAAGTATTTAGCCCATGACAGAACTTATTCAGACACCCGACGAACTAGAGCAGTTCTGTGTGGACATGTCTCGTTCGCCCTGGGTTGGTGTTGATACCGAGTTCGAGCGGATTCGAACGTACTATCCCAGGCTTTGCCTGATTCAGATTTCGACGCCGCATCAAACCGTCTGTATAGATCCACTCGCGGGTCTTGACCTCACACCTGTCGCCAGACTCCTGGGTTGTGATGGGCCATTGAAAATTATTCATTCGGCGCGGCAAGACCTCGAGGTGATCAACCATGAAATTGGTGTGGTTCCATCGCCTTTGTTTGACACACAGATTGCAGCTGCGTTTTGTGGTTTCGGTGAACAGGTGGGTTACGCCGCACTTGTCGAAGCAATCTGTGATATTAAATTGGCCAAGGGCTATACGCGGACAGCCTGGTGCAAACGACCACTCAGTACAAACCAGATTGCTTATGCGCTGGACGATGCAAGGTTTCTTGGCAGATTGTATGAATATCTGGAGCGCGATCTGCAGAGGTCACAACGCCTCTCCTGGGTGCAAGAGGAATTCGACGCCTTGGCGGATACAGACTTGCTGGACGCATCCAGGTCAGCGGCGATCGAGAAAATCTCCAACGCAGCACGGGGTTTGACCCACGTAGGCCAGAGTATCGCCACAGCGTTGGCGAAATGGCGTGAACAGGCAGCAATGCATTGCGACCAGCCCAGGCAGTGGTTGCTATCGAATGATCAGTTGCTGACGATAGCAGCAGCAGCCCCGTTTTCTGTCATCGAACTTGCGCAGATTGACAATGTGGCGTCGGAGTTCTGCAAACGCTGGGGTGAGACAGTCATTACTGTTGTTGAGTGTGGTCGTGACGAGGCTGTTCAATTTCCAGTTGGCGGCCGACCATGGAAATTACCACCCAGTCAGAAAGCGCTGGATAAGTTGCTGTGGAAGGAGTTACAAAAGATCAGCGATGCCGCCGGTTTGCCGCCGTCACTCATTGCCAGACGGGATGATATTCGGGCGCTGGCTGCCGGTAAAAGGGATCTTCTGCTGTTAAGAGGATGGCGTAGCGAGATTGCCGGTAAATCCTTATTGCACTGTATTAGTAGATATATCAATTAAGGGTCTACAGGGGCCCTACCCTTGGGTACAATAAATTCGATAAGTACCAAGAACTGGTATTCCAAGGAGGCTGCAAATGATACGTCACTATACGATTCTTTTGCCGTTCAACAATATACAACCAACAGGAACAGTATTGGATGCTGCCCGGCAGATGGCCGGATCCCAGGGCTACGTTGAAGGTGCGTTTTGTCGCCAAGTGCTGCCGATTATCGCTGGAGAAGGTATCACCCTACCGGGGGATTATCTGACGGAATTTGAGGAAGAAGGTCGTCAGCAGGCTGAAGCCGCGCGCCTGAAGTATTTGGAGTTACTTGAGGCGAGGGATATTCCGCTTGGAGACCTCGATGTTTCGGGCTTGCGCGCGGGCTGGACCGAGATGGTTGGGTCTGGTCCTGAGGGAATCGGAGAATACGCCAGACTGTTTGACTTGGTGATTCTGGGTCGGTCTGTCGAAGACTCAGCTGTCGATTGGAAGACGACCGCCGAAGCCGTAATGTTTGACAGCGGTCGGCCACTTTTGATTGTAAGCGACGAGATTCCTGCAACTATTGGCCGAAAGATACTGCTGGCCTGGAATGGCAGTACCGAAACTGCCAGGACACTGACGGGTGCGATGTCTATCCTGACAGATATCGATGAGGTACTCGTGGTTACAGTCAAGGGCGCCATGGTGTCGGGTCCTGCCGGTGAAGAGGTTTGTCGGCATCTAAATGCCAGTGGAATCTCATCGACGGCTCGGACCATTGACCGCGGCACAAGCGGTGTTGGCCAGGCAATTCTTGAGGTGGCCGATCAATTTTCAGCCGACTTGATAATCAAGGGTGCTTTTACGCATTCGCGCTTGAGACAACTGATATTTGGCGGGGCAACAAGTGAGTTGATCAACACCTCTTCCGTGCCCATTTTGCTGTCTCACTGACGGACATGGATATTGATATCGGTTCGGAGTCTGGGTGATTTGGCAGGCAGGTCCTGCGTGGACGTTCACTTGTCGGGTTGGGAACGCGTGAACTAGGCGTTAGAATTCGGGTCGTACCCACAGTCGGTCAATTCCAGTCGGAATTCGGTTTTTGATACACCACCACGTTCTCGGAGCCTCTGTATGAAACCACCCGTTCGAGTTGCAGTAACCGGTGCAGCCGGTCAGATCAGTTATGCCCTATTGTTCAGGATCGCTTCGGGTGACATGCTCGGGCACGATCAGCCAGTCATACTGCAACTGCTGGAAATACCACCAGCCATGGAGGCTTTGCAGGGAACAGTCATGGAAATAGAAGATGGTGCGTTTCCGTTGGTGCACGACATTGTTGCCAGTGA
>LUSG01000138.1:26544-39260 GCA_001629395.1 Gammaproteobacteria bacterium REDSEA-S15_B12
GCGCCAGACCGCGCGGTCCCGGTATGGAAAGGAAGGATCTCCTGACAGAAAATGCGCGGATCTTTTCTGTTCAGGGGGCTGCAATCGATGCTGTTGCAAGACGGGATATTCGCGTACTGGTTGTCGGTAACCCCGCCAATACGAATGCGCTGATAGCGGCTTCCAATGCACCCGGTCTCGACCGGCGTCAGTTTACCGCGATGACACGGCTGGATCATAACCGGGCCATCAGTCAGCTCGCCGCGCAGACGGGTAAGCCGTCAACCACAATTACCCGTATGTCAATCTGGGGTAATCACTCCGCGACCCAATACCCCGATATTCGTCACGCTTTGATCTTGGGATCACCGGCGACTGAGTTGGTTGATGATGCCTGGATAGTGGATAACTTTATCCCGACAGTTCAACAGCGTGGCGCCGCGATCATCAAGGCGAGGGGTGCATCCAGTGCAGCATCAGCTGCCTCTGCTGCTGTTGATCATATGCGGACTTGGGCTCACGGCACACCGGAGAATGACTGGGTAAGCATGGCCATACCATCTGACGGAAGCTATGGAATCAATGACGAGCTGATTTACTCCTATCCCGTAACGTGTTCAGACGGGCATTACGAAATAGTCCAGGCTCTGGAGATTGATGAGTTCAGTCAGGCAAGAATGTCGGAAACTGAACAGGAACTGCTTGAAGAGCGAGACGGTGTGCGTGATCTTCTTTAATGGGGCTATCATTGGCTAGTCTCTTGGTTTCAGTACGAGGAGCAACGACATGATCCAGTTGGCTATAGCAGGTGCTGCAGGAAGAATGGGGCGGACCCTGATCGAGGCAGCACATGAAAACCCCCAGACACAGGTTGTGCATGGGTTTGAACAGCCCGGTAGCAGCAATATCGATCTAGATTCCGGGGAACTGGCCGGAATCGGCAATAATGGCGTCAGCATAACAGACCATATCGGTAGCACAGACTTCGATACCCTGGTGGAATTCACATCGCCCGCTGCGACGGTGGAACACATCGAATATTGTCGAGTAAATCACCGACAGATTGTGATTGGAACTACCGGCTTCAGTGAGCAGGATCAAGAAAAGATCGAACAGGCGGCGCAGGATATTGCGATAGTTCTGGCACCAAATATGAGCGTTGGCGTTAATCTGTGTCTAAAATTGTTAGAAGTAGCGGCTGAGGTACTCGGTGACGCGGTGGATATAGAAATAGTTGAGGCGCATCACCGTAATAAAGTCGATGCCCCGTCGGGTACAGCTTTACGGATGGGAGAGGTTATTGCCACGGCGCTCGATCGAACATTGGCGGACAGCGGGGTGTTTTCCCGTCATGGACAGACTGGTGTGCGGGGTGACAAGGACATCGGATTTGCAACAATCCGTGCCGGAGATATCGTCGGGGAGCACAACGTGATGTTTGTCGGTAGCGGAGAGCGTATCGAAATTTCCCATAAAGCAGCCAGTCGCATGGTGTTTGCCCATGGCGCGTTGCGGGCCGCAGTCTGGCTGTCACAGCAGAAGCCAGGCCTTTACAACATGGAAAACGTGCTGGGCCTGGGTTAGAAAACGGGTTGTACCCTGTGAGGGCTTTCACTATAATACCGATCCCAATATGAGGTATTACCTTAGGTTGAGAAAAAGAGGAAGCAGGCGCTTCCTCTTTTTTTTGTGCTTTCAGTCAGGAGGTAATGCTGGCTGATACAGCGCTACTGGTTCTCGAGGACGGAACGGTCTTCGAGTCTTCGAGGGTATTTCGATTGGAGCTGTGGGCGAAATGTCAGGAGAGGTGGTTTTCAACACCTCCATGACCGGTTATCAGGAAATTCTCTCTGATCCCTCGTATGCTCGACAGATTGTCACACTGACCTATCCCCATGTCGGCAACACCGGCGTAAATCAGGAGGATACTGAATCGGCTCACCTGTGGCTGTCCGGGCTGGTTATTCGGTCGTTGCCTCAGGCAATCAGCAACCATAGATCAGAAGGTTCGCTCTCTGAATACCTTATAAAACACGGTGTGGTCGGAATATGTGGCATCGATACCCGGAAACTGACTCGTTTGTTGCGTATGAAAGGCAGTCAGAATGCCTGCCTGCAGGCCGGTGCGGTCGATCAGGCAAAAGCCCTTACCCGGGCGAGGGATTTTCCGGGTCTTAAGGGGATGGACCTTGCCCGCGAGGTCAGCACGGCTTCAGATTATCACTGGCATCAGGGGGTCTGGCAGGCTGTTAACGGTTATCGGGGGCCACCACAGAAACCATACCGTGTGACAGCTTATGATTTCGGGGTTAAACACAATATTCTGAGACTTTTAGTCGAAAGGGGTTGTGAAGTAACTGTGGTCCCGGCTGATACCAGGGCAGAAGATGTACTCAGCTCTGAGCCGGACGGTGTGTTCCTGTCCAATGGCCCTGGGGACCCAGAGCCCTGTGTCTATGCTATCGAGGCTATAAGAGAGATACTGCGCTCCGGTACACCCGTGTTCGGCATCTGTCTGGGTCACCAGTTATTGGCCTTGGCGGCTGGTGCGCGTACGTTGAAGATGAAGTTTGGCCATCATGGTGCCAACCACCCAGTGATCGACCTGGACAGCGAGCGGGTCTTTATTACCAGCCAGAACCATGGTTTTGCGGTAGATCCGAGCACGCTTCCTCAAACAATACGGGTGACTCATCGCTCGTTGTTTGACCAGTCTATCCAGGGGATCGAACTGATCAACCACAGGGCTTTCTCATTTCAGGGGCATCCCGAAGCAAGCCCCGGCCCGCAGGACATCTGTGTTCTGTTCGATCGCTTTGTCGCTATGATGGCTTCCCAGTCGGAACTGGCCTGTGCCTAGAAGAAACGATCTGGAATCGATCCTGATTATCGGGGCGGGGCCGATTGTGATAGGTCAAGGCTGTGAGTTCGACTACTCAGGCGTCCAAGCGTGTAAAGCATTGCGGGAAGAGGGGTACCGCGTTGTGCTGGTTAATTCAAACCCGGCTACGATCATGACGGATCCCGAATTTGCCGACGCGACCTACATCGAGCCAATTCATTGGCAGTCGATCGCGGCGGTAATTCAGAAGGAGCGCCCGGACGCGCTGTTGCCGACAATGGGCGGGCAGACCGGGTTGAACTGTTCGCTTGACCTGGCTCGAGAAGGTATTTTGGACCGGTACAGTGTAGAGATGATCGGGGCCAACCGTCAGGCAATCGACAAGGCTGAAGACCGGCAGGCTTTCCGCGATTCGATGGCAGCTATTGGCCTCGATACTGTTCCCGGACAGCTCGCACACTCGATGGCCGAAGCACTTTCGGCTCTGGAGCAGACCGGGTTCCCGGCGATCATCAGACCTTGCTTTACCCTCGGTGGCAGCGGGGGTGGCATAGCCTACGATGAAAACGAATTCCGAGCCATCTGTGAGCGAGGTCTGGATGCTTCACCCACGAATGAGCTTTTGATCGAAAAGTCGATCGTTGGATGGAAGGAATACGAGATGGAAGTTGTTCGTGATCGCCGCGACAACTGTATCGTGGTCTGTTCGATTGAAAATATTGATGCGATGGGTGTGCATACCGGCGATTCGATCACCGTTGCCCCGGCGCAAACGCTGACTGATAAAGAATATCAATTGATGAGGAATGCCAGTATCTCGGTGTTGCGGGAAATTGGCGTCGATACGGGGGGTTCGAACGTCCAGTTCGCCGTAGATCCTGATGATGGGCGTATGGTGGTTGTGGAAATGAATCCCAGGGTCTCCAGGTCATCAGCTCTGGCTTCAAAGGCGACGGGATTTCCGATCGCTAAGATCGCAGCAAAACTTGCAGTCGGCTACACTCTGGACGAACTGGCGAATGACATTACCGGTGGTGCGACACCGGCATCGTTTGAACCCACCATCGACTATGTCGTCACTAAGATTCCACGATTTGATTTTGAGAAGTTTCCCCAGGCTGATACTTCTCTGACTGTTCAAATGAAATCCGTCGGCGAGGTGATGGCTATCGGTCGGACGTTTCAGGAATCGTTTCAGAAAGCACTGCGTGGTCTTGAAATCGGCCAACCAGGACTCTATCCCGTGGCACTACCCGAGTCGAATGACAGTGCCGAGACGGCATGTTTTGAACAAACGCTCTCTGTTCCGAATTCTGGTCGGATCTGGCGTATAGGTGACGCGTTCCGATTAGGCATGACCATCGATCAGATTTACGATCTCAGTCGGGTTGATCCTTGGTTTCTGGCCGAAATTAAGGACTTGATTGAAACCGAAAAACTTATCCAGCTCGTACCTGTCGGAAAGATTGACTCGAAACAGTTGCAGTCGTGGAAGTCCAAAGGGTTTTCCGACGTTCGTTTGGCTGCATTGCTGAGTACGACAGAAACCAAGATAAGACAGATGCGCCATGATTTGAACGTCCATCCGGTCTACAAGCGGGTGGATTCGTGTGGTGGTGAATTCGCTACACCAACAGCTTACATGTACTCCACTTACGAAGTTGAATGTGAGGCCGAACCTGTGGATACCCACAAGATCATAATCCTGGGCGGGGGGCCCAACCGGATCGGCCAAGGTATTGAATTTGATTACTGTTGTGTGCATGCAGCAATGGCACTTAGAGAACGCGGTTACCAGACGATCATGGTTAACTGTAATCCGGAGACGGTATCCACCGACTACGACACATCGGATCGACTTTATTTTGAGCCGCTTGCTCTGGAAGATGTATTGGAAATAGTACGCGTCGAAAACCCGACTGGTGTGATTGTGCAGTATGGTGGTCAGACACCCCTCAATCTGGCGAAGGATCTTAAGGCTGCGGGTGTGCCTATCATCGGTACTTCGCCCGAATCGATCCACCAGGCTGAAGACCGTGAATACTTTCAGACATTGTTAGATGATCTCAATCTTACCCAGCCTCCCAATCGCACAGCTTCGGATGAAAATACAGGACTGGACAAAGCAGAAGACCTCGGTTATCCGATTATTGTGCGACCCTCTTATGTTTTGGGTGGGCGCGCGATGGAAATTGTCTACAGTCGTGATGAACTTCAACGCTACTTCAGCCATGCGATCAGGGTATCGAATGAATCTCCTGTTCTGTTAGATCGATTTCTCAGTGATGCTATCGAGGTAGATGTCGATGTCGTCTGCGATGGGAAAGAGGTCATGATTGGGGGCATGATGGAGCATATAGAGGAGGCCGGAGTCCATTCAGGAGACTCGGCGTGCGCACTGCCGCCATTCAGTCTTTCCAATGACACTCAAACCGAGCTCCGCAGGCAGTCCCGCGAATTGGCATTGGCACTGGGGGTAGTGGGTTTGATGAATGTCCAGTTTGCAGTGAAAAATGGCGATATCTATGTTCTGGAAGTCAATCCTCGAGCGTCACGTACGGTACCTTTTGTATCCAAGGCGACATCCCGCCCATTGGCCAAGATAGCGGCTCGGTGCATGGTCGGCGAGTCGCTTGCCGAGCAGGGCATAGTGTCTACAGTCACCCCGCCGTACTTTTCACTTAAGGAAGCCGTGTTTCCTTTCATAAAGTTTCCCGGGGTAGATCCTCTGCTGGGTCCGGAAATGAAAAGTACAGGGGAGGTGATGGGTGTCGGCGCAACTTTGGGCGAAGCTTTTGATAAAGCCCAACGGGCATCTGGTATGTTTATTCCAGTAACAGGTACTGTATTGATCAGTGTAAAAACGGCTGATCAGCCGGCTGTGGTCGATATTGCTCGGTATCTGTCCATCAACGGATTCAGACTGGTGGCGACAGAAGGGACGGCGGAATCACTGGAAGCTGCAGGTATTACGGCCAGCGTGATCAGGAAGGTGAGCGAAGCACACCCTAATGTTGCAGACAGTATTCGAGACGATGAATTTGACTTAATCATCAACACAACTGCCAGTCGATACAGTCGCCGGGATTCCCAAACCATTCGCCGACTCGCACTGATATACAAGGTTCCCTATTACACGACGCTGGCTTCGGCTCGCGCAGCATGCGAAGCTCACAGGAGCAGTAGTCAAATGTTGGTAAACAGGCTACAGTCTCTTCACGAGGCATGTGTATATGACACGGGTACTTTTAACGACTGACGGCGAGATACGACTGCAGAACGAATTGCAGCAACTCAAGCGCGTAGATCGCCCCAACATTATCTCGGCCATCGCCGAGGCCCGGGCCCATGGGGATTTATCGGAGAATGCCGAGTATCACGCCGCGAAGGAACAACAAGGGTTTATCGAGGGTAGGATTGCAGAACTCGAGTCTAAACTTGCCAGTGCTGAAGTGGTTGATCCCAGCGAGCTGAATTTTCAGGGGAAGGTAGTGTTCGGGACATTGGTCGATTTATGGGAAGAAGCCGGGGACCGGGAAGTGACCTACCAAATCGTGGGTGAGCTGGAAGCTGACATTGATCAGGGGCTGATTTCACACAATTCACCCATCGCAAAGGCAATCATCGGTAAATCTGCCGGCGACGAAATCGAGTTCACGGCACCTGATGGTACCCGCCGGTACGAAATTCTCGCTGTCCGCACGACGCCCGCTGACACGGGCAGCCCAAATAACTAGTTTCCGTCGACCAGTAAGCACTTAGCTGTCTTGTGGTTTCTCACGAGCATCATCTCCGGATATCACTGTCTCATCAGTCTGTGACAGCAGATCAGGTGTCTTAATAGTAATCCCCTGTTGTTCGTCTTTCGCGTGGTCGGTCGGTTCGGTGAGCTCAGGCGAATCCGAAAATGGGATTATGTCCGGTCCTTCGTCATAGTAGTCGCTTACCTCTGCCCGCGGATCGAGTTCACTAACAACGCCGGGGGCCTGCGCTTCGGGCTGTAGAACGTAAGGTTCTTTCCCGGCGGTGGGCACCCACTGGCGGATCTGAATGCGCCAGATGATAAATAGCCCCAGGGCAAGGCTTGCTGCCACAATAAACACAAACAACCCCCGGGCGCCGCTTACTCTCATGGCTAATGAACTGATCAATGGCCCGCTGACCGCACCCATGGCATAGAAAAGCACAAATCCTCCACTTGCGGAGACAACATCGGCAGAGTCAAGGTGGTCGTTTGCATAGGCCACGCAGAGCGGGTACACGGTTGACGACAGGCCAAAGAAGATGCCAACAGCAATCATAATTAGCCAGAAATTCAGAATTGAGCCCAGCAGCAGCACCGCCGCTGGGATGAGAAGTAACATCGTGATCCAGAAAAGCACGGTACGACGGTCGAAACGGTCTGACAGCCGACCAACCGGTAGCTGCAGCAGCAATCCACCAACGAGTGCCGCGGTCATCACACTGGCGATATGATTGACGCTCAATCCGATTTCCTGGGCATAGACCGGGCCCAGACCCCACCAGGCACTGCCAATCATCCCTGCGACAAGGCAGCCAATGACTGCTGTTGGAGAGGTTCCGAACAGTTTGCGGAGGTCGATATTGGGCTTCTCAACCGGGTCAGGATGGGTAGCACTGGTCAGAGCGACAGGAACCAGTGACAGGGCTAGCAGTATGCCGACCAGCAGAAAAAGTTCCGACCCGCCGGGATCGCCCAGTAGTAGCGTTTGTTGGCCCAATGAGGAGGCTGCATAACCGATCGTGATGTAGACCGACATGACGGCACCACGGCCCTGGTTTGTTGACCGGTTATTCAGCCAGCTTTCGACCACCACGAAGAGCCCGGCGATGGCTATACCCATGCCAACCCGTAAGACTACCCAGACCCACGGATTTGGAATGACTAACACCAGCAGTGTGCAGATCGACGCGATAGCAGCCAAGGCTGAAAAGGCACGGATGTGGCCGACCCGGTTGATCAGTAATCCAGAACGGAAAGTACCGATCGCAAATCCAAGGAAGTAGGCTGACATCATCAGGCCAACCAGTTCGTTTGGGTAACCTTCAATTTTTGCTCGCAACGCCAGCAGCGTTGTAAAGATGCTGTTACCGAACATCAGGAAGGCAACGGACAACATCAACGAAGACAGGCTTCGCAATAAAGTGAGGGCGTAGCGCACGCGTTAGGTCCGTATGGGATCGATGGGGTCGCGAAGTGTACGCCTCACGTATCCATATCGGAAGAGGGTATAGCGAAAAAATTTATTACTGCGCCGGTTTTGGACCTTGCTAGGGAATAGTGGATTCCTCATTGAGTTGTTCGGATGGGTGCCTGTGCGGGTGAGCAAGGCGAATCGCGGTCAAAGTTATCGGCGATCGAAATGCAGTCGGACAAATTAAGAGAAGGGTCGGGATTGGGGGTAAATCACTTCCTGTTAGAACCGGGCGTGCGCGGTGGCGGGCCTGGTTAAAAGCAACTGGGCGTATGGGGCTGGAATAGGTCGGGGGCGAACTTGTCCGACGGGTCTCACACCAATTGGGATAATACCCAAGCGAATGATTTTATTCTGAACAAATAAGGTGTAATTAATTGTCGTTTGAGGGTCCTATCCAATTAATGACTCTAAACAGGCGATATTTATAAATGGGATAAATCCCAAAACATAGCTATAAAACAATTTTGGGCAAATTTAGTGTCAAATTTGCCCAAAACCGGTTAACCTGACGGCCATTGGCTGAATAACAAGAGGCAGAACAAACCGATGGTATCCGAGAAAAGTGCGCTACTGGAGCAGATCGAGCAGTATTGCCAGGCCGCAAATATTGCAGAATCGACCTTCGGATTTCTGGCGGTGAACGACGGTAAACTCTGCAGTCGCTTGCGCGGTGGCAAGGATGTCACCCTGGCCACGGCCCAGAAAATCCAGTCCTACATCAGTCAGCATACACCGGACGACGTGGTTTCGGCCTCCGGTAAATCTGCCAATGGGCGAAATGTATCTACCTTTGTCCCACCGACGGCCCAATCAGAGCCGCGCGGGGTCTCGAAGAAGCACCGGCCGTTTCGTTTTTTGATGCCGGTTCGGGTGATGGCACTCTATTGAGTCATTTGATGCGAGCAATGCATCGCCGGTTCCCGACTATGCCGTTCTTTGTAGTGGGCAAGGAAATCAGCTTGGAAGATGTTCGGCTATGCCTTGAAAAACTTCCGGACAGATTTGTAGAACATCCAGCCAGTGTCGTGATTCTGACTAATCTGTATTACTCCGAAGCACCATGGCTGATGCCAAGAGATGTGGAAAAGGCCGCGGCCTTGAATTGGCAGGAAATAGAACTGGAGGGTAGTTCGGCTTACGAATATGGTGAGCAATTGAGAGCACTCGACAGCCTTCTAGTGGACGGCTGGCAAACAAAGGCCAGTGATAAAACGGGAAACCCGACTTACGTGCGGCCGTCAGTTCTCGTTCTCTACCGGGCCGATAACCGGTTTTTGCTGGACAGTGTCATTCCGCAGCGGGGTCAGGTGCGGGGTAATTATGATCTCCTGCTGGCCTCGCAGCCCTGGCGTAACCGAATGAGTCTTGATTTTAAGGTTGGTAAAATTCTCACACCATTGGTACGTAGCCTGGGTCCGGGAGGGCGTCTGCTGGCGGTTCAGTCTTATGGCCATGATCCGAGTTCGGAATTGATCAATCAGATCTGGCCCGAAGAACAGATAAACGGCCAGAATCGGCATGAACTCATTGCAGCTCTGAAAGAAGAATTAGCCCGGGATGCCCGCTCGTTCAATTTTAATGCGGGCTCCGATGCGCGATCGGTATTCAGTTACAGGATGCATACCCTGCCGGATGAGATATCAAGCAGTATAGGCACGTCGACTCTGTTCGCGGCTTGGAACGCAGCGATTTATGCGGCGCAGATAGAAGATGAGCGCCTGGAGTCCGTGGTCTCAACGGGCAAATATTTGGAGGTAACCGCCAAAACGCTTCAAGAGCACAACGGTCTTTGGTTTAATGACGAGTCCTTCGTTGTATCCCGCAGACGTACTTAGGATTGAAAGCCAGTCGAAGGTGTGCTGACTGTCTTTAATAGCATTGCGCTCCCCGGGGAGTGCTGAGTCGGTTAAGATCGCCTGTCCACAGTTGCCCACAACGCGTGTTTTCGTCGCAGGTCTACCGGGTCGGATATCAGTTATGTCTCTCGTACGAATGGATGCAGTCAGTCTTGATTTTGGCGCTCACAAGTTATTGCGCGAGACGGACTTCTCTATAGATGCGGGTGAGCGCGTGTGTCTGGTCGGGCGCAACGGTGCAGGTAAAACGTCCATGCTGAAACTGGTGACCGGTGAGCTCGAGCCCGATCGCGGTGAAGTGATACGACAGGCCGAGCTGTGTATCAGCCAGCTGGAGCAAGCCTTAATCACCGATATGACTGCCACCGTATCTGAGTTTGTTGCCCAGGGTCTGTCAGAGATTGAACAGTTGTGTCGCGAATATCGTGAAAAATCTCAAATGACGCTTGATGCCCAAGGGCTTAAAGAACTCGAAGCATTGCATGACCACATAGAAACACATGGTGGATGGAACTCGGGCCAACGGGTTGCAGCAGTGTGCTCGGAAATGAAATTGCCGGCTGACAAGCCGATGCGGAAGCTTTCGGGTGGTTGGTGCCGTCGTGTTGCGTTGGCGCGTGCGTTGGTGAGCAGTCCTGACCTTCTGCTCCTGGATGAACCAACAAACCATCTCGATTTTGCAACCATAGATTGGTTGGAGCGACGTGTGTTGTCATTTCCCGGGGCGGTACTGTTTATTACACACGACAGGGCGCTGCTTCAAAAACTCGCCAGTCGAATTATCGAAATAGACCGGGGAAAGCTGGTCAGCTACCCCGGTGACTACCGGCGCTTTGTACAGGCGAAACACCAGACCATAGCAACTGAGGATCGTACGAACCACGAATTTGACCGTAAACTCGCGCAGGAGGAAGCCTGGATTCGAGAAGGGATCAAAGCCCGGCGGACCCGTAACGAAGGCCGTGTCAGGTCGCTGTATGCCATGCGCGAACAGCGTGCACAGCGTGTCAGGCGCGAGCACGACCCCCGCATCTATATAGAGGAGGCGGAACTTTCAGGTCGCAAAGTTATAGAAGCACATAGGGTTTCATTCCGCCACGACGATCGACGGTTGATCGAAGGTTTTACATTCAGGTTGATGCGTGGTGATCGGATTGGCCTGATCGGCAACAACGGCGTAGGCAAAAGCACCTTGTTGAACCTGTTGATGGGTGAACTGTCACCAGATAGCGGCACCATCAAGTGGGGCGCTAATCTGGAGATAGGATATTTTGGTCAGCACCGGCGAGAGGTCGGGCTCGATCTGGACAAGACCGTGGCACAGGTTGTCGGCGATGGCAAGGACTATGTGTTGATTAATGGTCGAGCCCGCCATGTTGTCGGTTACTTGAGAGGATTTCTGTTTACCGCGAAAAGAGCCCTTACACCGGTACGGGCCTTGTCAGGCGGTGAGCGTAATCGTGTGCTGCTGGCTCGGTTATTTACCAGACCCTCTAATCTTCTGGTGCTTGATGAACCCACAAACGATCTCGATGTTCAGACCCTGGAAGTGCTTGAAAAGAAGCTGACTGAATTCAGCGGTACGTTGATTGTTGTCAGTCACGATCGCGAGTTTTTGGACAAAGTGGTCGAAAGCGTGCTGGTGTTCGAGAAGGATAAGCAGATCATAAAATATGCCGGTGGCTACAGTGATTGGGTTCGTCGCAATCGAGAACTGGCCTCCACGGATGACACGGGAGGAGAGCCCCGGCCCGCAGCATCGGAGTCTGCCAGAACGCGGCCCGCGGCGCGTAAGTTGACCTACAAACTGCAACGGGAACTTGACGAGTTGCCTGGACGGATCGAGCACCTGGAGCAGCAGGTAGAGGAACTTCAGAATCAAATCAATAACAACGATTTCTATTTACAGCCTTATGCGCAAACTCAACCCGTGCTCGATACACTGCAAGCGCTGGAGAGCAAGATAGAAGAAGCGATCATGAGATGGTCTGAGCTTGAAGACATGCGGGATACCTTAGAGCACCGAACTTGATGTCCCGTATTGTCACTGTTGCCAGCTGGCCAAGCACGCGTTGGGCAAGAACATGAATCTGCTACGCGATCTTTGGGATCGGCATGTGGTGCTGTTAATTCTGACGGCTTTGTTCTGGGCGGGGAATGCGGTTGCCGGTCGCATCGCACTCGATGATGTGTCGCCTTTTCTGCTGAGTTTCCTACGCTGGTTCATTCTACTGATCTTATTGTGGACACTGTACTGGAAGGACATAAAGATGGCCTGGCCGCAGCTGCGAGATCGCTGGCTCTATCTCACTTTGATGGGCGGGGTTGGACTTGCCGGCTTCAACCTGGTTTTCTATAAAGCGGCGCATTACACAACAGCCGTAAATATTGGCATTCTGCAGGGATCGATCCCCCTGATTGTGCTGTTGGCTGCTTACTTGGTTTACCACAGCCGTATTTCTATCATGCAACTCGTTGGTGTGTTGGTGGGCCTGGCCGGTGTGATCATGGTGGCTACAGGCGGTGTACCCGGTATGGTCAAGGAAATCGTGTTCAATAAAGGTGATCTTATGATGGCCGCGGCGTGTGTACTGTATGCTGGTTATACTGTTGGTCTTAAGAGTCGACCAGCAGTTACTGGACTGGTGGTATTTTCAGTTCTGTGCCTGCCGGCCACGCTTTTTTCATTGCCTTTCGCGATTGTTGAGATCTTATCCGGAGAGGCATTAATGCCGACCGTGACGGGGTGGTATGTTGTCGCTTATGTAGTGTTTCTCCCGTCATTTCTTGCCCAGCTGTTTTACCTGCGCAGTGTTGATC
>LUSG01000139.1 GCA_001629395.1 Gammaproteobacteria bacterium REDSEA-S15_B12
ACTCATTGTTGCTCACGTTATCGGGTTCCTCGAAGTGATCGTGGTTTCCGTGTTGGCCCCCGAATTACGGGGTGTGTCCACTATGCTTTTGATCATTGGCGTGCTCATTGCCAGGCCCCAGGGGTTGTTTGGGCGCGCCGAGAACTGAGATGGAGCTAAGACAGCGTCATCTTGCACTCTGGGCGGTATTTATTGTCGGCTTGTATCTGATGCCGGAACTGGTATCCAAAGGCACTCTGCGCACCATGATTTTTGCCTGTTATCTGGCAATTTTTGCGGTGTCTTGGGATCTGTTGTCCGGTCGGACCGGTTATATCAGTTTCGGCCATCCGTTCTTGATCGGTATCGGAGCCTATACAACTGCGATCCTGACCAAGCGCTTTGATGTTGCAGTCGAGATTTCAATCCCCATTGCTGTTCTAGTCACCATGATTGGCGGGCTGGTAGTCTTGTTGCCGGCGTTACGTATCAAGGGCTCCTATTTTGCCCTGGTGACCTTGGCATTCATGGAACTGATGTATCAATTGGTACAGGTGATCCGCCCAGACCTCACCGGTGGTACCCGGGGTATGTCTGGCATCGAAACCTTGACCCGGGGGGCGGTAAATGGCTACTACCTTGCAGTTACCCTGATGGTCGTTTTGACATTCGCCGCCTGGTTGTTGATGCGAACCCGATTGGGAACCGCCCTATGGGCGGTGGGTATGAACGAAGAGAGTGTGCGTGGCTCCGGATTATCGAGTACAAAACTTAAGATGTTTGCCTTTCTCGCGTCGGCCTTTACGGCGGGAATTGGCGGCGCTTTTTACGTACATTATCTTGGGTCGATCGCGCCTCGTGCGCTATTCGATATCAACTTTCTGTTCACCATATTGGTGGCCGCTCTGATTGGAGGCGCTGGATCCATTATCGGCCCGGTGTTCGGTGCATTCTTTCTGGTCTTCCTCTTGGAATGGTTGCGGCCAATCCCTCTACAGCCGTTTCTGGCGCGCCAGGTCATGACTGCCGCCATTGAAGTACGCAACCTGGTGAAGAGGTTTGGTGGGTTGGTTGCAACCAACAATCTGAGTTTTGACCTTGATGAGGGAGAGAGCCTGGGTTTGATTGGCCCCAACGGGGCGGGGAAAACTACTGTGTTTGCTCAGATCATGGGGGAACTTGCTCAAACCAGCGGCACCATCCGGTTCAAGGGGCAGGAGATCAGCGGATTATCGACATCTGAACGTATCTCCAGGGGTATCAGCCGTACTTATCAGGTACCACGGCCATTCACAGAGTTGACGGTGCGCGAGAACATCCGGGTCGGGTTGATGCCAAACAATATCCGTCAGTTGGTATTCGGTGCCACCGATAGGGCCCAGGAAGAACAGTTTGCCGAGTCGGTGGGGTTTAACCCTAGACATCTGGACAGATCTGCAGCAGAGCTTTCCATGGGCGATCTGCGAAAACTGGAGTTTGCCCGTACCCTCGCAACGGGGGCAAAAACACTACTGCTGGATGAGATTTTCGCCGGGCTTACCACCGGTGAAATTGCGATGATTGCAGACCTGATTAAACATCTGCGCCGGCAGGGTTTTACTTTTTTGATTGTCAGCCACGACCTGCCAGCTATAACGCCACTGGTTGACCGCGTAATTGCCATAGAACTCGGTGCTTTGCTTGCCGAAGGGACGATGTCTGAGGTGTTGGCCAACGAGGCTGTGCGTGCTTCTTATCTTGGGGAAAGTTGATGGCGCTGATCGAGATCAACAAGCTTTCTGCATGGTATGGCAAGGCCCAGGCCCTCAGTGAAATCAGCCTTGAAGTAAACAGGGCCGAGACGATTGCCATTGTCGGTGCCAATGGAGCCGGCAAATCCACTCTGCTGGACAGCATCATGGGTTTGGTTCACAACACGGGTTCCATCTGCCTGGAGGATGAAGATATTTCGGCCAGTAAAACCCGTTACCGGGTAGAGCAGGGTATTGGTTATGCACCGGAACGTTTCAACCTCTTTCCCTATATGACCGTGAGGGATAACCTGTTGGTCGGAGCCTATACTGCGAGGGATAAAATCGATAAGAACCTCAGCGCGGTTTACAAGTTATTTCCACAACTCGCCGAGCGAGAAAATCAGGAGACGGCCACCCAGTCTGGCGGTGAGCGGCAGATGGTAAGCTTGGGCAGAGCCATGATGTCGTCACCCCGTATTCTGTTGGTGGATGAGCCTACAATCGGTTTGGCGCCAAAGGTCTGTGGTGAAATTGCAGAAGTGTTAAGGCGCCTTAGGGAAGAGATGGGGCTCACAGTAATTGTTACGGAGCAGAATGCTAACTTCGCGTTGTCTCTGGCGGAACGGTTGTACGTACTGGAAAGTGGGCATATTACCGCTAGTGGATCCGCTGACGAACTCGCAAGGGACGATACCCTAGCCAAGAGTTATTTTGGTGCTGGGTAGCGATCTGCATCCGAAAAAAAACCATTTATCCCAAATTAGCACCATGGCGGTGATCGAAATAACCCCAACCGGGAATATCATTGGGGCGACTGTTCGGGGCATATCCCTGGATTTCCTGCGTTTCTGCTGGATTTGACGAAACTCAAGGAAACAGTGAAGATCGCATCTGGAGGAAGAAGAAGTAGTTTAAGTCACTATTGAACACACTCTAACGGTATGCTCGCAGAGTTTTATTCTTAGAGAAGGAAGGAAATTTATGAAAGAGATTAACCATCTTAAGGAAAGGCTATCGCAAGGCCGGATTACACGACGGGATTTCATTCGCAGCGCTATCGCACTGGGCGTTGCTCTGCCAACCGCCACGTCGCTGTCGAGCGCCGTATTGGCGGCAACGCCCAATAAAGGCGGTATGCTTCGACAGGCACTGACCGGCGCAGCATCCAGCGACAGCCTGGACCCGGCAACCTATTTGGACTCCTACATGATCAATGTCGGCATGGGGCAACTGCGTAACAACCTCACTGAGATCGATGAGAACAACCAGCTTGTTCCAGAGCTCGCGGAGTCGTGGGACTCATCAGACGGTCAAACCTGGATGTTCAACATTCGCAAAGGCGTAGAGTTTCATAATGGCAGATCACTCAAAGCCAACGATGTGGTTGCATCGATACAGCATCATTTAGGAGAAGACACCAAATCCGCAGCCAAAGGCATTGTCGCGCAGATCACCGACATCATGGCACACGGAGATCACCAGGTAATGATGACGCTGGAGGGCCCCAATGCGGACTTTCCGTATCTAATGTCGGACTATCACCTCGGAATCTGTCCTGCCAACGACGACGGAACCATAGACACGCAGTCCGGGCTTGGAACCGGCGGCTACAAACTGGAGTCATTCGATCCCGGCGTTCGTACGCTGACTGTTCGCAATCCTAACTATTGGAAGGCCGGTCGGGCTCATTTTGATTCGATTGAGACGCTGTTCATCTCTGATACGGGCGCCCGAGAAAATGGACTCATGTCTAATGAACTCGATGTGATCACGTCCCCCGCCGCAGCGACTGCAGGTCGCCTAGCGAAAAGACCAGGGATCGAGGTGTTCTACACCAACGGTAATCAACACTGCACGCTGCCGATGCTCAACAATGTATCGCCATTTAACGACAACAACGTGGTGATGGCGCTCAAACATGCGATCAATAGACAGGAATGGCTGGAAAAAATCTGGTTTGGCTATGCGTCTCTGGGTAACGACATTCCCATCGTACATGAAACAGGCCGGGCGATCCTCGGTTGATCTGCAAATCTCGGTAGCAGACACGGCCTTTCAGAACTCAGATGACGCCTGTGTTTTGTTCCAGGAAACAGCCCGTCCAGCAGGTATCAATATCGAGGTGGTACGCAAACCCGATGATGGCTACTGGTCTAATGTCTGGCTAGTCGACCCCTGGTGTGCATCTTACTGGGGCGGCCGCCCGACAGAAGACTGGATGTTCAGCCAGGTGTACTCCAAAAATGCGATCGATACTGGCTGGTCTGAAACCTTCTTCAATAACCCGCGCTTTGAGGAGTTACTGCCCCAGGCAAGAGCAGAGCTCGATGATGCAAAACGGCGCGAGATGTATATTGAAATGCAGCGCATTGTGCACGACAACTGCAGCGTGATTATTCCGATATTCTCCGCCTATGGCCATGCCAGTTCCGACAAGGTCAAGCGTCCTGAAAATGTCGCGTCAAACTGGGAATTCGACGGAAATAAGAATGCCGAGCGCTGGTGGTTCGGTTGATCAGTTAATAACCCAAAATTCGTGGCGGCTGCTTCGGCAGCCGCTTTTTTTGGTGCCGGTCAGAGCCCGTGACCTGACATTCCTAGCCAGTGCAATCAAAGCGCCAAATAAATCAGGTACCGTCGATTGCTATCTGGCCATCTACATCATGAATGATGGCATCTACTTCAATTTCCACCATCATGCCTGGAGTCGTCAATCCGGCCTCAACCGCAGTACTAACGGGCTCGATGCCTGCGAAAATCTCCCCATGTGCTCGAACAAAGCCGCCGGCCTCTTTCATATCCGCAAGATAGGCCCGGGTTCTCACCACATGCTTAACCTCAGCACCCACGCGAGTCAGTGCATCGGTGATCCGGTCGAACGCGTAAATCGTCTGGGCATAGGTATCGCCTGGAGCATGCAGCTTGCCGCTGGGCTCAATGGCTGTTGTGCCGGCTACATAGACGAATGGACCGATACGTTTAGCCCGGACGTAGGACCCGATCTTCTCAAACCGGCCTCCGCCTGAGGTTGACATGATCACCATAGTCTCGTCAGTCTACCGTAATCCAAAATACTGAGACACACTAGCGAGAATTGGCCCGATGTTTACGCGACTCGACCGAAAACGAACCCGGCTGGCCGATGACGTCTATGAACAGATCCTCTCAGCGATCCTGTCGGGCGAGATCGTGCCCGGTGAGCGTCTGATTCAGGAAACCATCGCCAGTCAGATCGATGTCAGCCGTACCCCGGTTCGAGAGGCATTTTTGCGACTTGAGCGCGAAGGCGTGCTGGAAGCCGCGGGGCGCGGTGGTTTCCAGATCCGCGAGATTACCGAAAAGGAAATACAGGATCTGTACCTCGCCCGAGAGGCCGTCGAAGGTTTCGCAGCCAAACTCTTAGCCGGAGCGCTTTCTCAGGAGCAAGCCCAGACCATTGAAACAGCGGTTAGATCGGAGATGGGCTTGAAATCCCTCCACAAGGAAGAACACTTTCACGCCAATCGAAACATCCATCGAACCATCGTCGCCCAAACCAGTAATGGGATCCTGCTCGACATGTTTGACAGCATTTGGAACAGGGGTATTTCTATCCGCAGCTTTGCGGCTTATCCGATACCTGACAGTCAAGACAACAGAGAACAGCACCTGTTATTGCTTGACCAAATTAAGACGGGGAACCCAGACGAGGCAGAAACTGCGATGGTGGCACACATACGCGAGGGCCTGGACAACCATGTCCGTTGGCTTCATGAGGAGCGACACTGAGTACCAGACGGACTGGCAGCATTCAGGCTGTATTTGCTTGTTTGACGGCGTCTCTATGATCTAAATTTACCAGGATCTATAATCAGTGAATTCAGTATACAAAACAGGAAGGGCAGCATTATGTGTGGTATCGCAGGCAGAATTCTGACGGAACCCGGTCAAGTTGGTGCCGACCTGGTCAAGCTGATGCACGCCCAGCGCCACCGCGGCGCGGATTCAACCGGCTTTGCGCTCTACGGCGAGCCTCTTGAGAACGGTTATATCGTGCGGGCAATGACTGCCCAACGACAGAATCTGTCGGCAGATCTTGAATTTTTTCTCGACCTTCTGCGTGAGCACGGCAGCGACTTTCTGAGCGACCCAACCCATGACGAGTCTGATTCGGATCATGTGTCTGTGCGCATGGAGATTCGTGAGCCCACGTCTCTTGGCGACTGGGTGCGTCAGATCGACGACTATTCCGATCGAATTGAAGTGCAATCTGTCGGACGGGCCCTGGAAATTGTTAAGGACCTCGGCGGTGCCGCAGAGGTCGCGGAAAAACACAACATCCGTGATTTCATTGGCACACACGGGCTGGGGCATGCTCGGATGGCGACCGAATCAGATGTCTCGCCAACTGCCAGCCATCCATTCTGGGCCCGCCCTTTTCCCGATGTCGCCATTGTTCACAACGGCCAGATTACCGATTACTACACCTGGCGGGCACGGCTGCAACGAAAAGGCTACCGCTTCATGACTGAAAACGACAGCGAGCTGCTGGCAGTATGGATCTCCGACCGTATGAGTCAAGGTGAAACACAAGACGATGCCCTAAAACGCTCATTAACACAGATCGACGGCGTATTTACCTACCTATACAGCAACCAAGACCGGCTAGGCTTTGCTAAAGACAAGTGGGCCATCAAGCCGCTGGTGGCGGTAGACGACAACGGTACTCTCGCGATCGCAACCGAAGAGCAAGCTGTACGAACAATTCATCTCGACGAGGTCGAGGTGATCAACTTTGATGGTCCTAGCCTGACACAAACTTGGCAAACCAACTCATTATTGGACCGTGCGGCATGAGCACACACGACGTTCAAATTGCTGATCGCCCGTTACGCGAGTGCAACCAAGACATTCAGGCCGGAATTCAACGGGGACTACCCGTCATCGTGACCGATCCCCGTTCTCGCCATAATCTCGGGATTGGCTTACCCGCTGGCGCACAGGTTCATTTCGAAGGCAGTGTTGGCTATTACTGTGGCGGTCTCAACAACGGCGCCAACATCACGGTATCGCGTAACGCCGGCTGGGCTGCCGGAGAGGCAATGGCCAGTGGCGACATAACGATAAACGGCTATGCCGGTGTCAGCCTCGGAGCCTCGATGCTCGGCGGACTGATTCACGTCAAAGGAGACGCCGGCCCTCGCTGTGGTGTCGCAATGAAAGGCGGCGACATCATTGTCGAAGGCAAGATCGGTTATCTGTCGGGTTTTATGGCACACGCCGGCCGCATCATCGCCCTGGGCGGTGCCGATGAGGCGTGTGCTGATTCCCTCTGGGGCGGTGAAGTCTGGGTCGCAGGCCCTATTGCGTCTTTGGGCGTGGATTCAAAAATTGCGCAACCATCCGATGCTGAAATTGAACAAGTCGAGGATCTGCTTGCCAGCAGAGGCCTTGATAATGGCGGTCGCTCTTGGCAAAAAATAGTATCCGCGCAGCGGCTATGGCACTTTGAAAGTCGGGATGCAAGCGCATGGCTGATGATCTGAAAACTCCTTACAGTTACCCGTTTGCGGCGCCAGCAGAGGACGCCGTGGCAATGACAGACGGCGCCAATACTGGCCGGCCAGCCGGTGTCCCTTCGTCTTATGAAAAAGGTGATTCTGTCCGTTGGACTCCCCAATCTATCTCGGAGGTGCATGCGTTGTCGCGTCTGGGACGTTACCAGATCCGGGGCTTTAATACTTTTAATCACCGGATGCCCACGTTCGATGACCTGACATTCGTACCAGCCACCATGACTCGCCTGCCGCTTGAGGGTTACCGTGAAAGCTGCGATACGCGTACCGTTCTGGGCAATCGTCCGGGTTTGGTTGAAAAACCAATCGAACTGGACATCCCGATCTACATCGCATCCATGTCCTTTGGCGCGCTGTCCGCGCCGGCAAAGGCCGCACTGGGATACGGAGCATCCAAGGTCGGCAGTATGACCTGCACTGGCGAAGGGGGCATGCTGGAAGATGAGCGGCAAGCTTCGAGCAGACTGGTTTATCAAATGACCCCTTCGCGCTACATGCTGGACCTGGAGCATCTGCGCATGGCTGACGGGATTGAACTCGTCGTCGGACAAGGCGCCAAACCCGGCACCGGCGGTCTGCTGCTGGGGATGAAAGTTTCAGACCGAGTAGCCGCGATGCGTTCTCTGCCTGAAGGCGTAGATCAGCGGTCGACTGTCCGCCACCCGGACTTCCTCGGCGCCGATGACATGCAGGTCAAAATCGAGGAATTGCGCGAAGCAACCAATTATCAGGTACCGATTTTTCTCAAGATGGGGGCCACCCGGCCACGTTACGATGTTGCCATCGCAGCTAAAGCCGGGGTAGACGTCGTCGTGGTCGACGGCGCGGAAGGCGGTACCGGGGCCTCCCCTGAACTGCTGCTTGACCACACCGGCATACCGCTTATTTCCGCCATTCGCGCTGCCCGTGAAGCGCTGGATGACTGTGGTAAAACTGACGAAGTCTCACTGGTCGCAGCGGGTGGAATACGTTCCGGCACAGACGTTGCCAAATGTCTTGCTCTGGGCGCCGATGCGGTGATGATCGGTACGGCTGGGTTGATGGCATTGGGCTGTAATTCGCCCCGTTACTTCGATGACTATGCGGCACTGGGAACTGCCCCAGGACGGTGTCATCACTGCCATACTGGCCTGTGTCCAGTCGGCGTGGCAACACAGGATCCTGAGCTCGAAAAACGCGTGGACATTCCAGCCGCATCCGAACGAGTCGCTCGATTCCTGACAGCAATGACCATGGAAGTCTCGCTGCTGGCTAAAGCCTGCGGCAAATCCAATGTCCACAACCTTGAGGTCGAAGACCTAAGAGCCATGTCACTGGAAGCATCGGCCTTCACTGGCGTCAAGCTCGCCGGCATCGACCGGCCTTACAGTTGGTAAAGTCGCTTGTCGAAACCGTAGCGCTAACGTCCCGAAGGCGATTCGCTCATCGGCATTGACGTTCGCGGGCCGATTTTGAATCGCGGTGCTGTTCCCCATTCTTGCAAACCAACGCCGGCGACATAATCTCCCAGCATCGGGCCATGTTTAAACAAGTGTCCTGAACACCCACCGACGATCAGCACGTTGCTGTGCTGAGGGTGAAAATCGATGATGAAGTGCGTGTCCGGCGTCATTGAGATATGACAAGCTTTTTGGTCAATCACAATTTCATTTGCAAGGCGTGGAAATCGGTACGCCCAGTACTGTCGTGACCGCGCGATGGCGGACTGGTCGACCACCCGATCCTCATCATCCAGATCAATATCCGAGGCATGCCAGGCGATTGCCGCCTTAACCCCCCATCCGTAGACCGACGGGATCCCGTAAGCCCCATACCCATGATCCACAAAACAGGGCATCTGATCAGCGTCAAATGACCGGTCACCATCCGGTGTCGACGTGTACACAATATCCTGTCGGATCACCTTCAGCAGAGGACCCAAAGTCTGCCGAAACAGATACGCAAGCCATGACCCACAGCTCATCACCACGAGATCAGCAGACAGGGGTTTCCCATCTAAAAGCGGTATCTCAGTTTCGTCGGTGGTAACGCGACCCCGCTTAAACTGGCCTCCTTCGCGCTGGAACTGTTTGAATGTTTCAGTTACCGCGCGATGGGCCAGTACCATACCGGCTTCAGGCTCCCATAAGCCAAAGGCCACTTTGCGAAAATCAAACTGCGGAAATCGCACCGGTAATTCATCAGGCCCGACACGCACGTAGGGAACGCCCAGTTTGTCAAACGTAGGCATAGTGACCTCTTCCCAGGTGGAGTGCCCTTCTTCGGCCAGAATGAGTGCGCCGCATTCGATGTAGAGTTCTGTGTTGAGCTCCTGTTCCAGCTCCATCCAGCGCAGCCGCGCTTCACGCACCCAGCGGGTATACATCTCATCGCTGCCATGAATGGCGCGCAAAATCCGGTTGTAGTCGGAAGATGAGGCGCGCGAATGACCGGGCTCCCAGCGATCGACCAGCGTCACGCTGCAGCCTCGTCGTTGGAGGTAGAGAGCGGTCATTACACCAGCAATTCCCGCACCAACTACCACGGCATGTGTAGAGATGGGCACTGTCAACTCACCATTGCTCGGCAGTGATGAATACAGTATACAATTAGTCCGGTTGTACTCGGGTGCAAATCTGAATTTAATGCGTATGCTTAGGAACTCGAACTCGGAGATTCAAGGACATGGGCCAAGAAAATAAACCGTTACCAGAGGGTGTTCACACCGTAGTGCTGGGAATGGGTGACTTGAACGGGTTGTTAAGGGGCAAACGTATCCCGGCGGAAAACTGGGCCAATATCTGTGAGTCCGGCATGGCAATGTCGAACGCTACTTTTGCCATCGACATGACCTGTGATGTGTGGGATACCCCCTATACGAACTTTGACACCGGCTACCCGGACATGCACGTCATGCCCATTGGTGAGGTCTACCCAATCCCCTGGGAGGAGGGTGTGGTCTATTCGTTTGCACACGCAATCGGCGCCGATCATCAACCCATCCCGTTAGACCCGCGAGCTGCACTGGTTCGAGTTCTACAAAAAGCTGCTGCCATGGGGTACGAGGTGCGTATCGGTACTGAACTTGAGTTCTACCTGCTGGACAAAGAAACCTTGAAGCCCAGGGATCGCGGTATCCAGGTTTATGGCCTGCCCAGGGCAGCTGAACTCGAACATGTGTTAGGGCCGATTCGTCGTCATCTCACCGCAGTCGGTATACCGATTGAGCAGTCCAACCCGGAATACGCCGCCGGCCAGGTTGAGGTCAATATCCGTTTTGACGAAGCGCTGATCGCTGCGGACCGCGTGGTCACCTTCAGAGGGCTCGTCAAAGAACTCGGAAACACGCATGGGTATCATGCGACTTTCATGTCCAAACCGTTCTTCGCCGAGTCCGGTAACGGGTTCCATGTACACCACTCTTTATGGCAAGACGGCAAGAACCTAATGGCTGACAACGGTGCGCTGTCGAAGCTCGGGCGCCACTACCTGGCTGGCATGCAGAAACACATGACTGAAATGTCGATGGTGTCTGCCACAACGCCGAACGCCTATCGTCGCCGCCAACCCTATACGTTTTGTCCGATAAATACCGCGTGGGGAGTGGACAACCGCACGGTTGGACTGCGTATTATCCTGGGTGCTGACAATGCAGTTCGCGTCGAAAAACGAGACGGTTCGGCAGATTGCAATCCCTACCTCTTACTGGCGCTGGAAATCGCTGCCGGTCTTGCCGGGATAGAGAACGAACTCGAACCGACGGCTGAAACCACTGGCAACGCCTATGAGGAACAAGAACATCAACCCATACCGACTGACCTTGCAACGGCTGTGGCACTCGCCCGCGAATCCAGTCTCATGGCCGAGATACTGGGGGCGGATTTACTTGAGATCCTGATTCAGCAGTCGGAACGGGAAATCGAGTTCATAGCCAACCAGGTCACGCCCGTTGAAATTGAGCGGTACTTGGAAAATTTCTGATGAAAATTGCCCGAGTCATCGGCTCAGTAACCGGTACTGTCAAAGACGGCCGATTGGTGGGCCAAAAACTACTACTTGTGGATATCGTAGATGCCAGTGGGGCAGTACTGAACCCGAGCCAAGTAATTACTGATACCTGTGGTGCCGGTGTTGGTGATATGGTCTTACTGGCGTCGGGATCGGCAGCTCGTATATCACCGGAAACCAGTGGCGCTCCGACTGACGAAACAGCTGTTATGCTGGTAGAGGAAATTACTGTGGGCAATCAACTAACTTATCTGGCTAATTCTGACTAACGAGGACTACACCATGGCAGAAAAATTGAGTCCGGGGCATGTCGCCCTGGGGATGATTGAAACCCGGGGCGTTGTCCCGGCAATAGAAGCAGCAGACGCAATGGTCAAGGCTGCAAATGTCTCCATCATAGGCCACGTCAAAGCGGGTGGCGGTCTGGTTTCGGTACTGGTCAGAGGCGAGGTCGGTGCAGTCAAAGCTGCAACCGATGCCGGCGCCGTTGCAGCCAACAAGGTGGGTGAACTGGTTGCTGTTCACGTAATCCCGAGGCCAGATTCGGAAATTGAAGGCCTGCTGCCGTCGCTGGGCTGAGCGACGCAGTTCGCACCACCCGTTCTAGGCTCTGACCTACCGACCGGTCAATCCTGAGCGGGGTAGGTCGTACCGCTTTTATGAGTACCACAGAAATCCAGCAAGTCGTTGGGGCTTTCGCCACGACGCCCGCGGTTACCCCTGCTGATGAGCATCCTTTGAACAGGATCACCGTCCTCGGCGCGAACCCAGAGGGTTGTACTCTGGCTTGTCTATGTCTGGCTGCCGGCTGCGACGTCACCCTGTTCTCCGCCTATGCCCGGGATCTGGACCCACTCAGGCAACGCGGTGCTATTACCATTCGTGGCAGCGGTCCAGTCGGGACCTATCAGATCGATCAGTCCGAAGTACCATCCATAACACTGTCATCCAGCCTGGATGAAGCTGTTCTGGGCGCCGATGCCATCTTCGTCACCGGCCCGGTTCTCAAGCAGCGCACCTACGCCATGGTGCTGGGTGGACATCTGAATGATGGTCAGGTGGTGGTGGTCGCACCAGGTCGAACCTTGGGGGCGGTTGAAACCGCATGGTACCTCAGGGTCGGCGGTAATTCTTCAGCCATATCGATCGTCGAGCTTCAGTCCCTGCCTTTTTGGGTCGATGACCAGGGTGGAGCGCTCTATCTGAGCGAAACCGGCCCAGTCACGACAGCGGTGTTACCCAGCGGAAACACGGGCGTCTTGCGTGCAATGACTGCACTGATACCGGATTTGGTACCCGTCGCCAGCGTACTTCATTCCGGTTTTGGCGATGCCAGCGGCCTGGTCGAGGTCGTAGGCCTGACTCTGGGTGGCTTAGCCCTGCAAGACGGCCAACCGCCACTACCCGCCGGCGCAGAACCCCTGGAAAGCCGTCGCGTTTTCCGGGCGCTTCTCGGTGAACGACACAATCGCATCGTGACAACGCTGGCGAACGAACGGCGTGCAGTTGCCGCACGATGGGGCGTACGAAATCTGCCCTCGACCGATGAGTGGCTGGATCGTTTTGCCGGTACGATGGCCGGTACGATGGCCCGTCCAGTGCCACAGCCAAATCAGGCGGGGGATCTTATCCGCTGCGCAACAATGGGGTCGCTGGATGAAGTAGTTCAAGCTATGTCATCGGCCATAGAGCCCGAATGCGCGCGTCTTGGGTTATTGGCAGCAGAAGAAACCGGTTATGGCAATGCCGAAGACAAGCGACTTAAGAACCTTTTTAACTGCCTGACAGTCGCGGACTGGCTGCGCAATGTGCGCACGCTAGGCGTCTTATGGCAGGACGATGTAACAAAAATTGCTGCTGTGGGCGAACCGATGGGTGTGGTTGCTGCGCTTATCCCGGTGACTAACCCGACTTCGACGATAATTTATAAAGTATTGTCCGCAATCAAAGCTGGCAATGCCATCGTCTGCGCGCCCCATCCTCGCGGGGTACAGTGCGGGTTGGAAACAACCCGTATCATGGCACAAGCTGCTGAACAGATGGGCGCTCCCCGCGGCTTGATTCAATGCCTACCACACGTGACGCAGGAAGGCACTGCTGAACTAATGCGGCATCGACGCACTTCTGTGGTCATGGCAACTGGTGGCAGTGCCATGGTGCGAGCCGCCTATTCATCTGGCAAACCCACACTCGCGGTTGGCCCTGGTAACGTTCCTTTGTATGTGCACAGTTCCAAGGCCCATGAACTCGATGAAATTGCTGAGCAGATCATGGTGTCTAAATCTTTTGACTACGGGACAGCGTGTGTATCCGAACAGTCAGTAATCGCTGACCAGCGTGTTGCTCAACAATTGCGCCATGAAATCAAGTCCAAAGGGGGTTATTTCTGTACTGCGGAAGAATCGGCACGCTTAGCCGACGTGATATTTACCGAGGAATTATCCATTCGCGTCGGCAGCGTTGGCCAGTCAGCGCAGCACCTTGCGCAACTCGCCAATATCACATTACCCCCGAATACACGGGTACTGCTGTCAGAACAGACCGAAATTGGTCGTCAGATACCGCTGTCTATGGAGAAACTGAATCCTGTACTTGCCTGGTACGAAGCACGTGATGTCGACAACGGCTACGACCTGTGTCGGCAGGTCGTTGAGTTGGGTGGCTGGGGGCATACTGCGGTGGCTTATTGTGACGATCCGAATACCGTGGCCCAGTTTGGTCAGTTACCGGTGGGGCGATTGCTGGTCAATACGCCCGCCATTACCGGGGGTATGGGTTTTTCCACCGATCTGGAACCGAGCTTCATGCTGGGCACCGGCACAGCATCCGGCTCAATCGTATCCGACAACGTGACTGCTCTGCACCTAATCAACATAAAACGCATTGCCTATGAGTCGCGCCCGTGGCGAGATATTTACGACTTGTAAACCCTATACGATGAATCCAGACCTTACAATTCGTGCACTAATGCAGATCGACCGGCTGCAACCCAAGTTTGCGGCCTACACCGGCGCCACTGTTCAAGGTTCAATCCCACTTGCCGGAGACACGGTGTTGATCGGCGAACTGGCGCCAGGCAACGAAGTCTTCAGGCTTGTTGACAAAGCACTCAAAGCTTCCAGTGTTGAGGCCACGTCACAAATTGTGGAACGCGAGTTCGGCTTTTTCATTCTGCGCTCACCGATCAATTCCGAGGTCAACGCAGCACGCGATGCCATTTTGAGCGAACTGGGCCTGTCCATGAATCAACGCCTTAAACCTGGCGTTGAATCAACCCAGATCATCACTTCGGTCGAACCTTATCAGGCCCAGCTCCTGAACAAGTGGTCCAGCGGATCACTGGTAGTGCCGGGTCAAACCCTTGGAATCATTGAGTGCGCCCCAGCAGCGTATATCTCGATCGCCGCCAATGAAGCAGAAAAAGCGGCCGAGATTGACATCGTGCAAGTACAAGCACTGGGCCGATACGGTCGATTTTTCATGTCGGGCAGCGAAGCTTCGGTACAGACTGCACTGGAGGCGGCAACCACAGCCATCGGTATGGTCGAGGGCATCGAAACGGCCTCACAATGACCAGAAGCCCGCGTGTTATCGGCGCAGAACACATCGCTGACGCCCGTCAGAACGGTCGACAGCTTTTGGAAATTCTGCCCGGTGACATCGTCACCCAGCTGGCACGAGAATCTGCCGAAAGCGCCCACATCACACTGGTCGATGGCCCACTAGAAAAACCAGCCATCCCACGGACTGATGGCGCTATCACCCTCCAGCGCAGTCTATATCGAAGGAACCCCAAGTGGATCGCACCCAAACCTAGCCAGGGCAGTTCCCCCGGTACGATTTCTCGTCTTGCCCTGATCGGGGCCGGTGGCGTTGGCCTGAACATTGCACACCTCGTGGCGAACCGCGGCATCGCAAACGAAGTTGCCCTAATTGACGTCGCGCCCGGTGTGGCTGAAGCAGCTGCGTTAGACCTTAACCACGCGTCGGGAATTACCCGCAGTGGTACACACGTTCAAGGCAGCGCCGACCTCAGTCTGATTGCCGACGCTCAGGTGGTCGTTATCACGGCGGGCCGACCGAGAAGCCCGGGTATGAGCCGGGCTGACCTGATGACCATCAATCGTCGAATTATTCAGTCAATTTCCGAATCGGTCCGCACCCACGCACCGGATTCGATCGTGATCGTTGTCACCAACCCGTTAGATGAAATGACCATGACCGTCTTGGAAGGCACCGGCTTTCCCTATCACCGAGTGCTGGGCATGGCGGGCACTTTGGACTCTAGCCGCTTCCGGTGGTCGCTGGCACAAAAGGCGGGCGTGCCAGTAAGTGATGTCGAGGCTGTGACGCTGGGCAGTCATGGGGGTGAAATGGTACCAATAGTGTCAACCGCATTGATTCGTAATAAGCCCGTAACGACAGTCCTATCAGAGGATGAAATTCGGGACTGTGTCGAAACCACCGTGCATGGCGGTGAATCGGTCGTGGCATTACGCAAGACAGGATCTGCAACATTGGCACCCGCACACGCCGTTTGTGAGCTCCTAGATGCCATTCGCGGCGCCAGGCCTGGTGCACTACCTGTATCGGTTATGTTGAACGGCTCGTATGGTATCCATGATGTTGTACTGGGGGTGCCTTGTGTGCTGGATAGCAGCGGTCTTCGAGAAATTATTGAGCTGTCCATCACTGACGAGGAGCAAGTACTGCTTGAAGCTGCAGCTGAATCTGTACGCAACAGGCTTGATCAAGCAGCAAACACAAATATCTGACCAGCCCGGCTGGTTAGCGTCATACAACCCCAGCCAGCCGCTGCCGGCAAGCTGCGCCAAAAGCTCTGAAAATTGCAAGATAGAACGGATTCTCAACCACTTTCCATTCCGGATGCCATTGCACGGCCAAACTGAAGGCGGCTGAACCTTGTACTGAAAAAGCCTCGATCAACCCGTCGGGTGCAGTTGCTTCTACCACTAACCCTGTGCCCAGCTCCGCCACACCCTGGGTATGCAGTGAATTGACCGACACTTCTGTTGTACCGACCAAACTCGCGAGTAGCCCCGTGTCTGTCAGTTCCAGTTTGTGCGTCGGCGCGTACTGTTCTTCTAGTGGCCGCGCGCTATCCTCGCGGTGCCTGATCAGGCCCTCGACCTGATCCAGTTGTGAATGCAACGTACCACCATAGGCCACATTCACCTCCTGACACCCCCGGCAAATAGCCAGCAATGGTATAGCACGCTCCACCGCTCGTCGCAGTAACTTAAGTGTGGTGGCATCACGGTGGGGATCATGGGGCGGCACACTGTTCTTGCCCCCGTAGTGCCGTGGTTCTATGTTGGACGGGCTACCCGTCAGCAGCAGGCCGTCTACCCGACCCAGCAATTCTTCGATATCAAGCCGGTCACCGAGCGGCGGAATCATCATCGGCATCGCATCGGCACCGTCGACAATGCCATTGATGTATTTCTCACCCACGATATTGAATGGATGGGGATCAATCTGCTTGCGACAGGCCGAAACACCAATCAATGGTTTGCGTTTTGTGCCACTCATGCCGACCCTATATCGCTATTCAATATCATGTAAGCGTTTGTAGTTGCTAGCCTTTGTCTGTCTCGTAAGAGAATCGCAATCTACAGCACCAACATGAAGCGCGCAAATCAATTGACAGAAATGCTGTGGCAAATTGTGGCATAGGTGTGGCGGCATCGACCCCCACCCACCCCCATTCAAAGTTATCGTATCACGTTATATCTCTTCCACTCACCATCGGAAGATTTTGAGCGTTCAAAGATAAAGCCCCGACAACGCGGGGCTTTAAATTGATCTTCTCTAGGTTGGTAGGCCTTTAGAAAACTCTCCGCACAAGGTTCTGCCGGACAAAATCCCCCGTTGAACTCACTTTGGCAAGCAGTTCTTGAAAATCAGGGTCTGCAACTACGCCATCATTGGCTTTGCCAAATGCTTCTGCATTTTCAAACATTGCAATGAATGACATACATCCAACGTCAGCGCCTTGTAAAACAAATAGGTGACATTCGCTAGCACCATACTTTTCCCAATATTCGGCTACTTTTCTACTGTTTTCTATTACTTCCGCTTGTTTTCCCGCCGCGGGTCGAAAAGTCCAGTTTGAAATATACATATTGAATCCTCCCATCTTGTTGTTGTGAACTTTTACGATATCGAACAACACGGTGCATTTCAATCAGGATCAAATAGCACCTAAAAGAGCATTCCAGAATTTTGGGGTTGTAAAAATTAAAGGTGGTGGAACATTGGTCTGATATGAGCCAATGTTTGGACATGCAATTCTGGTTGGTTACCAGCACTGTGAGGGGTCACAGTGAGCAGAGTAGCTAATGCTCTGTAAGTCTTGCGCTATGCGTGTAAAGGACTATTACTCCCCATTCCCAGCATCCCACCAAAACTGTAATCCTTCGTTTCTATTCGCCCATCAGTCGTGGGTCATCAGTATGAACCGGAGCATAGAGTCTAGAAGTGTTATAGGACTTATGTGAGTCGATGTGTACAAAATCAGCTTTTGACCTTTGAAATACTTCCAGTTCACAGCTATACCAGAATGTGGGCGGATCATAGACACCACCCGCCGTACCGACTAGATCTGGAACCATTTCAGGTTCCCAAAATAACGTAGTGCTACAAGTTGCACAGGATTGATAATCCATCTCTTTGCCGCTTTCAGTTTTAAACTTATATGATTTCAAAGTGCCTCGTGTGATTCTGAGATTTTGCTTTTTAAAAAATACCGAGACTCCAAGAGCGCTACCGGATCGTAACTGACAGTAGCGGCAGTGACAGACTCCACTAAACTCGGGTTGGCCAGAAACTTCAAACCTTACTTCCCCACATAAACAACCACCTTCGTGTTTATCACCATCGGTCATTTCAATACGCCTCGATGATTAGTTCTAAAACATTCAAGAACTTCTCATTCCCAACATCCCACTAGTACCGTAATTTGTTTTGCATTATTACGGAATGATCTAGGTTTTGTTTGTGGGTCGTTCTTGGAGTTTTATAGCCGAGTGTTCTAATGTTTCAATTTTCTCGCGCAATTGGAGTAACTGCTTATTTTGCTC
>LUSG01000014.1 GCA_001629395.1 Gammaproteobacteria bacterium REDSEA-S15_B12
AATAATGTCATTTGAATTTTTACATGAAAAAATACTTTTTAAATCATCATAATTTTCTTTATCTATCCATTTTTTAGTTTGAGCAATTGTTTCATCAGTATCAGGCGACCGGCCAGGTTCGTTTATTCGGGGCGTCGGGTGGGTATGGCGACGGTGAGCAGCGCAGAGATTTTGTCTCGATTGAAGATGTTGTAAGCGCCAATCTGTTTTGTATGGATCATCCTGATTTCAAGGGAATTTTTAACCTCGGTACTGGTGTCAGTCGAAGCTTTAATGATATTGCGCTAGCAGTTGTCAATAGTTGTCGGGCGATATCAGGTGGCCCGTCCTTGTCTTTGAAAGAGTGCCAGGCTCAGAAGATCATTAGCTACTTTGATATGCCCGCCACCTTGACAGGTAAGTACCAAGACTATACCCAGGCTGATGTTGGTAGGTTGCGTGAGGCGGGTTATGACAGGGAATTTGCAGTGCTCGAGGCCGGTGTAGGCCGTTATGTTGACTGGCTTGACAAACACAGTCGCTCCGATTCCTCCCGTTTCAATCCAGCACGGGCATAGTTATGAGCATGAGGTTAGGACCTGAATCAGGCACCATCTTTGTGACCGGTGGCGCTGGATTTATTGGTTCAGCAGTGGTTCGTGAACTGCTCGCCAACACTGATTGCCGCGTGGTCAACGTAGACTGTTTGACCTATGCCGGCAACTTGGCGACGCTCAGTGATATAGCGCAATCCAAATGTTACGTTTTCGAACAGGTGAATATTTGCGACGCGGAGTCAGTGCGACATCTATTCCAGACGCACAACCCAACAGGAGTTATACACCTTGCTGCTGAATCTCATGTTGATCGATCGATCGATTCTGCGGGGGATTTTATTCAGACAAATATTCTGGGCACCTACACATTGCTGGAAGCTGTCAGAACGCATCAACTAGAACAAGGACAATTCGATGGGTCAGGCTGTCGATTTCTCCATGTTTCAACAGATGAGGTATTCGGGTCTTTGGGTAGAGAGGGCCTTTTCTCCGAACAATCTCCTTATGAGCCAAATTCACCGTATTCTGCGAGCAAAGCCAGCGCCGATCATCTGGTCAGGGCGTGGGGCGAAACTTATAACCTGAACACGTCAATATCAAACTGCTCGAATAACTATGGTCCGTACCAATACCCCGAGAAGCTTGTTCCGGTTGTGATTGATAAAGCTATGACCGGGCAACCGATCCCGGTTTATGGGGCGGGGCAGAATGTCCGAGACTGGCTGTATGTCGATGATCATGCGCGAGCACTAATAAAGATTTTGTTCGAGGGGAAGCCTGGAAGACGATATAACATCGGCGGTAACTGTGAAAAACGTAATATTGATGTCGTTAAAGCGATATGTAATATCCTGGATGAGCTTAAGCCTCTAGAAACATTGCCCAACCGGGAGACGCTCATTCGGTTTGTGGAAGACCGTCCTGGCCATGATTATCGATATGCAATAGATTGCCGTCGTTTACAGAAAGAACTGGGCTGGTCATCACGAGAGACTTTTGTTACCGGACTGCGCAAGACGGTTGAGTGGTATGTGTCAACCGGCGGTCAGGACTGGGTTCAAACAGTTAGCACGGGCCCCTGCGGTAGCGGGCGACGAGGATTGGGACGATAAGATGAAGGGACTAATTCTGGCCGGTGGCGCTGGTACCCGACTGGCACCCGCCACAAATGTCTTGTCCAAACAATTACTGCCAGTTTACGACAAGCCGATGATCTACTATCCGTTATCTGTGCTAATGCTTGCGGGTATACGGGATATCCTAATCATCTCCACACCAGAGGATGTGCCTCGGTTTGAAAACCTTTTGGGCGACGGTACTTCCTGGGGCCTGAATCTGTCTTACGCGATTCAGCCATCACCCGATGGGCTTGCTCAGGCTTTTGTTCTCGGCGCAGAGTTTATCTCGGGTTCTGATTGTGCATTGATCCTGGGCGATAATATTTTCCATGGCCATGACCTGAGCAATATCGTTCAAGATGCAGCTGAACACCCCCGAGGAGCGACCGTATTTGCCTACCGAGTTCAGGACCCTGAACGCTATGGTGTGGTTACCTTCAAAATTACATCCCTAAATCAAAAATATCTAGAGCTGGGTCAACTCAACGTAAAGACCCTGGGTCGAGGCATGGCATGGCTGGATACCGGCACACACGAATCGTTATTGGAGGCATCTATATTTATTCAGACACTTGAGTCTAGGCAGGGGCTGAAGATCTGTTGTCCAGAAGAGATCGCGTTTCAGATGAAGTACATTACTATTGAACAACTTGGAGCACTGGCTGATGCCTTGAAAAAGAGCAGTTATGGCCAGTATCTTCAACAGGTCGTCAGCGATATATACGAAACCTAGCTCGTTTGCTTGGAAATAGTCAGCATGCCACAAAGAATTGTCTCAATCGCTAATACACAACTGAAGGTGTCTTTTGGCTCTGTTCGGTAGTTACCGGTCGAACTATTTTGTCATTCACCAGTTGACCCGTCGTGCTGTTGTCTCGCGCTACCGGGGCACAGTACTGGGCCTGGTGTGGTCGCTTCTTACGCCAATGCTTATGTTGGCGATCTATACGTTTGTATTTGGCCTGGTTCTGGAAATTAGATGGCCAGTCCAGGAAGGTGGCCAGGCGCAATTTGCAGCGATACTTTTTTCGGGGATGATCTTACATTCCTTGTTGTCGGATTGTCTCATTCAGTCGACCACCCTCATCTCGGATAATCCGCAATACGTCAAGAAAGTGGTGTTCCCCCTGGAAGCGCTCCCGTGGGTTACGGTGTTGTCCGCTTTGTTCCAAGCAGGTATCAGCCTTGCTGTTCTAATTTTGTACTTGCTCGGACTGTACCTGTTCGGGGGAGGTCATCTTTTTGGCTGGTCAGTAATATTTCTGCCCCTACCATTTGTAATGCTGTTCATTGTGTGCTTAGGAGTCGGTTGGTTTGTGTCTGCCGCAGCAGTTTACTTTAGGGACATCGGTCAGTTGATGGGCGTGATCAACACGGTACTGTTCTTTATGGCCCCAATACTGTATCCCAAGAGTGCGTTGCCCGAGGGTATCCAGTTTATTCTGTACCTAAATCCAATTACATTCCCGATAGAACAACTGCGCAACTTTCTATTGTGGAATACCGGCCCAGACCTACTAGGAGTCGGTATTTATACAGTCGTTGCGTTGGTGTTCGCCTATCTTGGATTCACGTGGTTTGAAAAAGTGCGAAAAGGATTTGCTGATGTGCTCTGACCCAATATCGGCTTTGACAGTCACTGGGTTAGGAAAGGTCTACAGGATCTATAACCGGCCTGTGGACAGGATAAGAGAACTGTACTCAATACGCGGTCGAAAATACCACCGTGAGTTTACTGCTTTGCAGAATATTACCTTTGATGTCTTTCAGGGCGAGACGATCGGAGTTATTGGGCCCAATGGATCTGGGAAATCGACCCTGCTTGAGATTATCGCAGGCACCCTGTTTGCGACGAGTGGCAAGGTGACAAAAAAGGGCAGCGTGTCTGCTCTGTTGGAACTTGGTGCGGGATTTAATCCAAGGTTCACAGGCCGTGAAAACGTCTATCTCAATGCCTCGATATTAGGCATTCCAAAAAATAGGCTTGAGGCTAAGTTGGATGCACTTCTCCAATTTGCCGATATTGGAGAATTTATTGACCACCCGGTCAGTACCTATTCCAGTGGGATGTACGTGAGGCTGGCTTTTGCGACTGCTATCAGTTCAGATCCAGACATCCTGATCGTTGATGAGGCACTGGCTGTGGGTGATATCCGGTTCCAGCGTAAATGTTACAGACGATTCCAAGAGATGCAGGCATCTGGGAAGACAATACTCTTCGTGTCACATTCGGTTGAACTGATCCAAAATCATTGTTCCAGAGCTATCTTCTTGAATGCGGGCAACATCGAAGAGATTGGCGAGCCCAAGGTCGTGGTTCAAGCCTATCTGGAGCACTTGTTTGGTAGTGAGGTTCAACAAATTGGCGAGGTTGATCACAGTGAGGTGACTACGGGAATTGATCCTGCTGATCAGGGCACCAGTCCATCCGGGACTGTGTCGGAATCACTAAGCCTAGATCAAGATCACTGTACTCAGCGTCGATCGTACAACTCTAACGAATATCGTTGGGGGGATCGGCGCGCCGTGATATTCGATTACCAACTTCGGTCCAAGGCCGGCAATGATCAGGTCGTGTTTGAGTCGGGGGAAAATTTAGAGTTGATGGTCTATGTTCGTTTTTACCAGGAATTAACTGACCTGATCTATGGCTGCACTGTTAAAACTGTCGATGGACAGACGGTCTATGGGACTAATACCAGGCAACGGGTTATAGATGTCAGTCATGGCAAAGCCGGGACGACTGTCGTTATTTGTTTTCAATTCGATCTTAACCTGGTGCCTGGCGAGTATTTCATATCGCTTGGTGTCGCGGTAGATGATGATGAACGCGATAATATTGCGATAGATCGTCGATACGATCTGATACATATCACTGTCAGCGGCGACTATGGTGGATTTGGTCTTGCCCAGATGAACATGTCCATTGCTGAAGTTTGATGGCTGTCCAGGGGTTGATTCTGGCTATCGAGACTGTAACGGGACCATACGTATTGCTTTGTCGAGTAGTGGAGGTGCTTCAATGTTGATGCGCTCGACCAGGGGTCGATTCTGAAAACGGTAAAATTGTTTTGAAATGAGCTCATATACCCGCCCGACTATTTCTGCCATCGTAGTTAATTTCAATGCTGGTGGGTTCCTTGGGTTATGTATTGATCGAATCAGAAAATCGACCCCTGCAGTAGAATTGATCGTGGTCGACAATCACTCAACGGATATCAGCAAAGTTTGGGGACTAGGCTGTAACGGTCGGCAGAATGAGAAATATATCCAAAATGATCGAAATTTAGGATTCTCTGCGGCCGTAAATATCGGTGCTTCCGCCGCATCGGGAGATATATTGGTTGTCATCAATCCAGATTGCTTGGTGTGGCCCCACACTATTGACCGATTGTGCCGATTGTTAAAGGATCAGCTAGAAGTCGGTTTAGTGGGTGGGTTGGTATTTGATATCCATGGCAGTGAGCAAGCCGGTTGTAGGCGTTACGATGTGACACCGATGCGAAGTATTGGCAAGATGTTAGACAAATTATTCCCGCTCAGGAATATGCCAACAATAGATATGACAAAGGAACCAATTCCACAAAATAACATTGATGTGGATGCTGTGTCAGGGTCCTTTTTTGCAGTCAGAAAATCAGTTTACAGAGAGTTGGGCGGGATGGATGAAGATTACTTTCTCCATTTTGAGGATTTGGATTTCTGTCGGAGAGTCAGGGAAGCGGGATATAGAGTTGTGTTCACCCCCGATGTGTCGGCTATCCACCTGGGAGCTGTGTCTGGCGGGGTTAAATCAGTTGAAATTGCCGCCTATAAGCATCACTCGCTCAAAACCTATTTTAGAAAACATTTAAATCGGTATTCTTTAACGGCCCGTGTGGTATCGATTATATCGCAGTTGTACGTTTGGTTAAGTTGCTTGTATGAGCTTATTAAACCTGAAATGAGATCCAACCAGGACTTCGATCTGTTCGAAGGTATCGGGTCTGCGACAAACGTTAACGAAGTGCTTGTTATCGGAGCCCAGTGCCGACTGTTGTATGCTGTTGTGATGCGTTTGGCAGCAGGGGGCTACGTTGTGGTTGTGGAAACAAACGATCCTCAAACAGCACCCAGGATACCCGGAGTTAGTTGGGTTACGTCAGAATACACAACAAAAGTGTCCAAAAAAGATCACCCTCAGTTCGGTTGGACCCTATGTTTAAGTACCACCGAGCGTCTCAAAGTTTGTCAACAGCGCCTCTCGGGTCGAATGTTCGGTTCACAATTGCTAATCCAGACGGGAGTAGAACCTAGGGCGCCTGATCAAAATGCCACAATCGAGAAATCTGCTGTCACCGAAACAGGCGTTGACTGGTTCGAGTGGGGGCTATTGGGCCTGTCGTTGCGGTCAACTAATTCCGGTTCCAAAAACATCAATAAGTCTTTTATAAACAAAGAGTTAGTCAGGGATAGTGATTTGAAAGAAGAACATCGAGCTTTGGGCCAAAGTGCTCAGCAAGTTCATGTGGATGATGTTTCAGAACTGTGTCTTGATGTCCTCGCCAGCACCATTGAACCAGAATCCGGTACTACTAGCCAGCAAATTTTGAAAGCCTGTATAGATCGCTTTAGTCAGCGTACCCGACCTCTGTACAATTGACTCTCTGCTATTCGTTTTGTGTGTCCTTATTTAGAGCCAGCTTATATTTATGACTCTTGCCTCCGCGTTGTTACTGCTATTATTAGGTAGCGTCGCTTGTTACAGCGGGCTTTCTTTTCTTCTAAGACGAAACTCGGGTATTTTGGTTCCAGACACGCCCAACTCTCGAAGTTTGCACAGTCAAGTAATGCCGAAGGGTGGCGGGTTAGTCATTATCGTTACGACAGTATCATTGATTGGTATTTACCAGGCAATTTACCAATCGATCGCTGTAATGCATGTGTTGATTGCATTGTTAGTTGGTTGCATTGCAGTTCTGGGATGGTTTGACGATCGGCACAATTTAAAAATTCAGACGAGAATAGTTGCGCAAATAGTAATTGCCTGTGTCATGGTCTATCTACTTGCACGCTTCCAGGGTATTAATATTGCCGGTTATCGTTTCGAGCCTCCCGACTGGATTCTATTTGTTGCGCTCGTCATTTGGATTGTGTGGATGACCAATCTGTTTAATTTCATGGACGGTATTGATGGATTGGTCGCGACGCAGTCGACGATAGCTTCAATTGTTTTGGCGGTCTGGTTTTACCATGCGGGAGCTTTCGGGCTTGTATTGTTAAACCTGACACTTGCTGGTGCCTTGGTGGGTTTTACTGTCCTTAATTGGCGACCTGCGCGCGTCTTTCTAGGTGATGTTGGAAGCCTTAGTCTCGGAATTTATTTCGCAGTAATGGGGGTCATTGGTTGGACTGAATATCATCTAGCAGTCGATGCGTTTGTGCTTCTTTACGGTTTGATGCTCTTTGATGCGACTCTAACACTTGTTATACGTATTCTAAGACGTGAACGCTGGTGGGAAGCCCACCAGAGTCATTTCTACCAGCGACTGGTTCGTCTTGGATATAATCATGCACAGGTGACCTCCTTGGCTGTGATGGTTACTGTGTGTCTGTCGATTTACGCTACTTTACTGATCCACGAACGCGGCCCCCAATTGCTCTGGATCTTTTTGGGTGGCCTGACTATGGCTGGGTATGGACTAACAATAAAATATAAAGAGTAGAAACACCTAAATCTGAAGTGAAGAGCGTAAAAACAGAAATTGTGTGGGAAAGGCTGAGGTACTATTCCAGTCGTTGGAAGGTAATTCTGTTTGACGCTGCGATGGTTATCATTGCCTGGTTTTTGGCATATTGGCTACGCTTTAATCTTGGCAGCATCCCAGCGGGAAATCTTGAATACGCATTCATAATGCTGCCGTTTGTGGTGATCATCCATGTAGCTATGTCACTGGGGTTTGGTGTTCCTCGTGGCGCTTGGCGATTTACTTCGACACATGATGTTCTCCCAATAGTTATGTCAGTGTCCGCTGGAATTGCTGTGAGTGTATTTGTGATTTTCCTTGTAAACCGACTTGAATTTATACCGCGGACTGTTTTTCTACTACATGGTATGTTGCTTGTGGGTCTATTGAGTTCCGGGGTTGCAGGTAATATGCTAGTTATAGACCTTAAGAATTCGGCATCTTTGCTCTACGAACCTGTTGGCTTCTTAGATGACGACCCTAATTTAAAGGGTAATCGAATTCAAGGGGTCCGGGTGCTTGGTGAATGTTCAGCATTGCCCCAATTGGCTCAAGGTCTACGGGTAGAACAAGTCTTGATTGCCATGCCTAGCGCGACGACCGAGGAAAAGAACCGCATCGTAGATTTCTGCCTAGACGCACAAATTCCATATCTAACATTACCGAAAGTACAGGATATACTGGATGGCACTGCCCGCAGTCGGGATCTGAGGCCGGTCGCTCTGGACGATCTATTGGGCCGTGATCCAGTGTCACTGGATATTAAGCAAATATCAAGCAGCATGAGCGGCAAGAACGTACTCATAACAGGTGCAGGTGGATCCATTGGGAGTGAGTTGTGTCGGCAGGTTGCTCAATTGAACCCGGCGTCGCTGATATTGCTGGAACAGAATGAATTTAACCTGTATACGATCGCCCATGAGATTAAGAACAGGCATCCAGACCTGCCATTACATGCGCGGTTAGGAGATGTCTGTGACGAACCCGGGGTAAGAGCTTTGTTCAATGAGTACAAACCGAACATCGTATTTCACGCTGCTGCCTATAAGCACGTGCCTTCCCTACAAAGACAAATCCGGGCAGCCGTTCGAAATAATGTGATTGGAACAGATGTAATAGCGCGAGTCAGTTGTGAAGCTGGTTGTGAGAAATTTGTTTTGATCTCGACCGATAAAGCGGTCAACCCAACGAGTATTATGGGTGCAACCAAGCGCATGGCAGAGATTCTGGTACAAGCTCGAAACGCGCAGTCCGAGGTCGCTTTTATAACTGTGAGGTTCGGAAACGTGCTGGGATCTGCGGGAAGTGTGGTACCGCTATTTGAGAGGCAGATCGATGAAGGAGGGCCGGTCACAGTCACCCATCCTGATGTGACGCGGTTTTTTATGACCATTCCAGAAGCGTGTCAGTTGATAATGCAGGCATGTGTTATAGGGGAGGGAAGTGAAATTTTTGTACTCGATATGGGGTCACCTGTAAACATTGACTTTCTTGCAAGGCAGTACATTCGCATGGCTGGCCTGGTGCCTGGTCGCGATATCGAAATTGTTTATACGGGACTTCGACCGGGCGAAAAATTAGTGGAGGAACTATTTCACGACGAAGAAAAGTTTGGGAAAACAGTTCACCATCAAATCAATCTAGTTGAAAGCAGAATTCTTGATGGAGACGCAGTCATGGCTACTACCAACTTACTTGTTTCCAAATGCACAAATCATGATACCGATGGTATCGAACAGATCATGAAAGAACTGGTACCCGAATACACACTTAAAAACAACGCCGTGGACCAGTAATTAGCACAAGTGCTCAGTTTGCTATTCTGATGCTTAGCTCGAACTCACCTGGCGGATGCCAATCGAGTCGAAGCGGTTAACTTTCGGTTATCTGCCGTAGAGGGACGGTTAGTTTGATTCATATATCTTCACGCAGTAGGTTCATTAGGGTTTTTGCATATGTAATTTTGTCTTGTGGCTGAGGTAGAGGCGTTTTAACAGTTAGCGTATAGGCGCCTTGCATGCTGATCTCACCGTCGCTCGACTCAATTAGATCAACGAGTTGAATTGGATCCAGTGTGGTGTGTTCAGAAAATCTCACAAATCCTCCCTTGTTGCCCAGCTTAATTTTCTCGATTCCAAGTCCGGTTGCCGTCAACTTGATATCGCTGATAGCGAATACCGACTTCGCGGACTCGGGTAGTAGACCAAATCGGTCGAGAGTCTCCAACTGTAGGTCATACAGTTCTTCGGCTGTTTGAGCGTTTGCGATTCGCTTATACAGTAACAATCGGGCATGCACATCGGGTAGATAACTGTCAGGGAAAAGAATTGGTAGATCGAGATCGATCTCAGTTCGTATCTGTTCGTAGAGAGTGTATTTATCATTGTTTGGAAGTTTCGCTAGATCTCTGATGGCACGATTGAGATAGTCTGCATAAAGACTAAAGCCGATATCATCGATCGCGCCACTTTGCTCCTCCCCAAGGAGTTCTCCGGCACCACGGATCTCGAGGTCATGAGAAGACGCAACTGCGTCAAGACGCTTCGTTGCATTTTTTGTTATTGCGATTTCGTCAGGTATAAGTAGGTAGGCAAAAGCCTGCCGATTCGAACGGCCCACACGGCCTCTGATCTGGTGCAGTTGTGCAAGTCCTAAGCGGTCGGCACGATCAATCAGGATAGTATTGGCATTGGGGATATCGATACCACTTTCTATGATAGTGCTACACACCATTAGGTTGAAACGTTGTTGTTGAAAGTTTCTCATTACTACTTCAAGTTCGGATTCGGGCATCTGACCATGGGCAATTCCAATAGTTGCTTCTGGCACGAGGACTTGGAGCTCATCCCTTACGCGTTTGATCGACTTGACTTGGTTGTGTAAGAAAAATACCTGTCCACCACGATTTATCTCTCTTAGGCAAGCTTCCCGAATTAGACTATCGTGCTTGATTCGGATAAACGTTTTAATGGCGACACGGTGTTCGGGTGGTGTAGCAATTAATGAAATATCACGAACGCCAGTCATAGTGAAGTTCAGTGTCCTGGGAATCGGAGTTGCGGTGAGCGTCAAAATATCTACGACTTTTCGCAGCTTCTTGATGTGTTCTTTCTGGCGGACGCCAAATCGGTGTTCCTCATCAATGATCAATAGCCCTAGATGCTTAAAAGAAACATCGGGCTGTAACAAGCGGTGTGTTCCAATCACGATATCTAGGGTGGCATTACGAAGACTAGCTAGAGTCTTTTCTATGTCGTTGCCGGTCTGCAGACGGGAAACACATCGAATACTCACAGGTTGATCAGAAAAGCGATCGAGAAAAGTATCGAAATGCTGTTGTGCCAATAAGGTTGTGGGTACCAGTAATGCCACCTGCTTTCCATTGTGGACCGCCACAAAAGCCGCTCGAAGCGCAATTTCTGTTTTGCCGAATCCAACATCGCCACAGACCAGTCGATCCATTGGCCGATCGGATACCAGATCAGTCAAAACATCCTCCATCGCGGTGATCTGATCGGGCGTTTCCTCGTGGACAAATGTCGATACAAACTTGTTGTATTCTTGTGACGGTATAGCCAGACTGGCGCCGGCGCGAGACGCCCGGATTGCCTGAATTTCTAGTAGTTCGGCGGCTGTATCCCGGGTGCGTTTAGCAGCTTTTTCTTTAGCCCTGGCCCATTGTTCGGACCCTAGTTTATGCAGGGGCGCGGTCTCGGGATCACCACCTAGATAACGGTTAACCAGATGTAGGTTCAAGATCGGCACGTAAAGCTTGTCGCCACCCTGATAGTCGATAACCATCAGTTCGCTTTCGTGCTCCAATATACGGATGACTTTCAAACCCCTGTAGCGCCCTACGCCGTGGTCTTCATGAACTACAGGATCGTCAATCTTCAGTTCCGCGAGGGACTGGATGATGCTTTCCGGATCACGTGAACCCGCGCTACGCCTTGTTGCGCGGGTAGTCCGCTCGCCAAAGATCTGAGTCTCGGTAACGATCTCCAATCCCAAATCCTGAAAAATCGCACCGCGCTCGATTCTGCTGGTTACAGTCGCAAGGTGGGGCCCGCCTTCTTTCGCAAATTCAGTCCATCCATCGACTTCAGTTGGACACATGTTACGGCCTCGAAGAGCTTCGTTAATAATGCCCTGTCTGCCTACAGACTCAAATGCAAGTAGCGTTCTATAGCGCGTATGTTGTAGATGTTTAGTTACCGCATGATATGGCTCGCTGTTTCTAGGTTCGACCCAAAATGTGCCCGGTCTACGTTTTTCCGATTGCCCATGTGTTTCTGAACCTAGAAAGATGTTGCCCTCGATATCAACTCGGCGAATTATGTCTGCTGGTGCAGCGTACAGTTGTTCCGGTGGCAGAGGGAGCCTTTCGGGCACAAGGCATGCTAGTTCATGACGGTCAACGATTGCTGCCCAGTGGTTGTCAACACTGTCTCTAAAATCTTTGTCTAAGATCCATGTGGCGTTAGAAGGTAGGTGTTCAAATAGGGTATCGGTGTGGCTATAAAATAATGGCCAAAAAAAGTCCAGTCCTGTGGGCAGGTTGCCTTTACTGATTTCTCGATACACCAGATGTTTTTGCGGATCGCCTTCAAATTGACGCCGGAAATTTGCTCGAAACCGATTGATTGCATCGTGTTCGGTAGGGTACTCCCGACCTGGGAGGAGTTCTATGGAATTTCTAGTAGCGGAAGATCTTTGTGATTGCGGGTCAAATAGTCGGATGGTTTCCAATTGGTTTCCAAAAAGGTCAAGTCTGAATGGATCGCTAGAACCCATCGGATAAATATCGATGACTCCCCCTCGTATTGCATACTCCCCCTGACAAAGAACTTGTGATACGGCTAGGTATCCCGCCTCCTGAAGCCGTTTTCGTAGATTTTCTGGATCGACAATCTGACCGGCTTCGAGAAAAAAACTATGGCCGGAAATATATTCAGAAGGTGGGAGCCTTTGCATTAACGCCGGTACGGTTGAGAGCAGGATGCCCTGTTCCAGATGTGGGATCTGAGCAAGAGTTCGCAGGCGGTCCGATATGATTTCTGGTTGTGGTGAAACGACGTCATAAGGTAAGCACTCCCAGTCTAAGAGAGACAGTAGTGGTGCGGTAGAATGGTCCTTAATGAAGAAAGATATTTCCTCCTGCAGAAGTTTCATCCGTCGAGAATTGTTGGCGATGACAACCAACGGTTTTTTCAGGCGGTCCGCTAGACGCGCTATGCCAAATCCTTCGGCGCTGCCATACAGATCAGACCAGCGGGTGGTTTGGGTCAAAGCAGAGTTTGGTTTGAATTCATTTGGTAACGCACGCATCGGACAGTGTTTGCTTGGCCACGATGAGGTTAGGGATTCTATCTTAATGAAGCCCCCGTGCTTAAATAGGCTGTTAAACAAGAGGCTCGCCGGTGTTTAGGAACCGGGAGAAACTTTGGGCTGTTGTGCCTGCGGCAGGTCAAGGTAGGCGTGTCGGTGGCGCCGTCCCGAAACAGTATCGAGAAATAGCGGGTATGCCTGTTTTAGCGCACACTCTGAATAGG
>LUSG01000140.1 GCA_001629395.1 Gammaproteobacteria bacterium REDSEA-S15_B12
ACATTAATCAGATGAAATCCATCAACATCTTTGTCTGGATCGATCGCATTAATCACGGCATGGGTATTGATCTGAGCAGGCAGCGGCAGCTGGACCAAGATCCCATGGACCGTCGAATCATTATTAAGCTGGTCAATCAGTGTCAGGAGTTCACCCTCGGTTGTCTGATCAGACAGGCGGTGTTCAAACGATGCCATACCGACCTCGACTGTCTGTTTACCCTTATTTCGGACATAAACTTCACTGGCTGGATCTTCACCAACCAATACCACGGCCAGCCCAGGAATCAGTCCATGGCTGGATTCTAGGCAGCTCACAGCAGCCGCTACGCGTGCTCTTAGTTCTGCAGCAAATGCCTTACCGTCAATTATTCCAGTCATCGCAATCTTGTTCAGTTTGTAGCAGTCAAATTAACCGCGCAGTATTTTACTTCCGCTATTTTCCCGACCGGATCCAGGGCGGCATTGGTCAGTAGATTGGCCGCCGCTTCTTGGTAACAAAACGGAATGAATATGGATTTAGGCTGCAGACCATCGTCTGAACGGCAAGGCGCTACGATCTCGCCCCGACGTGACGAAATCTTGACCAGGTCCCCGTCTTTCATTCCAAGAGCGTCTAAATCGTCTGGATGACTATAGACCACAGCATCCGGTTCAATAGTATTGAGAACAGTCGCTCGACGCGTCATAGCCCCGGTGTGCCAGTGTTCCAACTGTCGACCAGTGATCAACACAAAAGGATAATCCTGGTCAGGTCTTTCATCGGCCCATTTAAGATCAGCCGGCACAAATCGTCCACGACCGTCCGCCGTCGGGAAACTTTCCTCAAAAACCACACTCTGCCCTGGATCGGATTCATCCTCACATGGATAGGTTATGCTGTGCTCGTTTTCCAGCCTTTCCCAGGTCATGCCGCTAATACTTGGCATCGCATCACGCATTTCAATAAAAACATCACGAACATCGGCGTATTCCCAGTTCAATCCCAACCGGTTTGCAATTTGCTGAATGATCCAGAGATCCTGACGCGCATCGCCTGGCGGATCGAGCGCCTTTCGTCCCAATTGGACACGCCGATCTGTGTTTGAAAATGTACCCGTTTTTTCCGGGAACCCCGAGGCCGGTAAAACCACGTCCGCGAATGCGGCTGTTTCTGTCAAAAATAGATCCTGCAGAACCAGGTGTTCCAGCTTTGCCAGCGCCGAACGGGAATGGTTCAGGTCCGGGTCAGACATAGCCGGATTTTCACCCATGATGTACATCCCCTTGATTTGTCCAGAAAGTGCGGCTTCAGTGATCTCGACAACAGTAAGTCCCGGGGTGGAATCAAGTTCAACGCCCCAGTAATCCGAGAACCATGCCGATGCATCGGGGTCGTCTACACGACGATAGTCCGGGAACATCATAGGAATCAAACCGGCATCAGATGCACCCTGTACATTGTTCTGACCCCGCAGCGGGTGCAATCCTGTACCTGGACGCCCAATATTTCCGGTCATCATGGACAACGCAATCAAGCAACGCGCGTTGTCCGTACCGTGCACATGTTGTGATATACCCATTCCCCAAAAAATCATAGCGCGGCGCGACTGGCCATAGGCGCGGGCCACACAGCGTATCTCCTCAGCATTGATGCCACAGATTTCGGCCATATTTTCAGGACTGAAGTCCTTAACATTTTCACGTACCAGATCAAAATCCGTGGTACGTTCAGCGACAAACTGCTCATCCACCAAATTCTCATCGATAATGGTGTAGATCATCGCATTCAATAACGCCACATCGGTGTCCGGGCGAAACTGGAGATAGTGAGTGGCATGGCGTGCCAACTGGTTTCTACGCGGGTCCATCACAATTAAGGTGGCACCGTTTTGTGCGGCATTCTTCATAAACGTTGCCGCAACCGGATGGTTCTCAGTCGGATTAGCACCAATTACAATGATGACCTCTGCCTGCGCAACATCAGCCACTTGATTGGATACAGCACCAGACCCTATTCCCTCCAGCAACGCTGCAACCGACGATGCGTGACACAGTCTCGTGCAATGGTCAACGTGATTACTGCCAAAACCGGTGCGGATCAGCTTTTGAAACAGGTAAGCCTCTTCGTTACTGCCTTTGGCCGAGCCAAATCCGGAGAGCGCATTTGAGCCGTTCTCTGACAGGATGCTTTTAAACCCTTGAGCTGCCACATCGAGGGCTTCTTCCCAGCTGGCCTCTCTAAAACTCTTGAGGGGATCTTTCGGGTCAAACTGATCCGTCAAACCTTTTACAACACCGTCTCGCCGTATCAACGGCTGCGTCAGTCGGTCCGGGTGATTGACGTAGTCAAATCCATAACGCCCCTTAACACACAGTCTTCCGTGATTAGCCGGTCCATCACGACCCGTAACATATTCTATTTTCTTGTCTTTAATATGGTAGGTCAGTAGACACCCCACACCGCAATACGGGCACACAGAGTCCACAGTGGTGTCACTAGATTCTCGCGCTACATTCCCCGAAGGCATCAGAGCACCGGTTGGACAGGCCTGAACACACTCACCACAGCCCACGCAGGAACTGTCACCCATCCCGTCCCCGATATCAAAAACAATTTCAGCACGGGCGCCTCGAAATGCCAGCCCAATTACATCGTTGACTTGCTCTTCCCGACATGCCCGCACACAACGCGTGCATTGGATACAACTTTCGAGATTGACGTCTATTGCCGGATGCGACTGGTCGGCAGATGGTTGTGTCCGGCCACCAAATCGACTCTCAGACAGCCCACGATTGTCACACCAATACTCTAACTCCGACATCGGGCTGTGGCGGGCAGGACCCACTTCGCCCTTCAACAATTCCAGGACCAGCGACTGAGAGCGCAACGCTCTGTCACTTGTCGACTGAACATTCATTCCCTCAGTCGGTTGCCGACAACACGCTGGCGCCAGCACGCGTTCACCTTCAATTTCAACCATACAGGCGCGGCAGTTGCCATCAGCACGCAGCCCTTCCGAATAGCACAAGTGGGGGATGTCAACACCGCTTTTCTGTGCCACCTGGAGGATGGTTTCTTGTGCCTGGGCAGTCACCGAATGGCCGTCAAGCATAAAGCTAACCGGTGCTAGCTCCTGGCCTCCCAGTCTGTTCATTGTGCGCCCACCTCTTCTGGAAAATACCGGATTACCGTACGTATAGGATTCGGCGCTGCCTGACCCAAACCGCAAATAGACGCATCCTCCATGACACACGCTAAGTCCTCGAGAAGCTCTGCATCCCACTGTGGCAACTCCATCAGACGTTCCGCCCGATCGCATCCCACGCGACAGGGCGTACATTGACCACACGACTCGTGTGAAAAGAATCGCATTGTATTCAGGGCTGCTTGCCTGGGGCTATCCTGGTCAGACAGGATGATCACAGCAGCTGAGCCGATAAAGCTGCCGTGCGCCTGCAACGTATCAAAGTCCAGTGGCTCATCACCCAGCGAAGCGGGAAGGATTCCTCCTGAAGCACCACCGGGAAAATAAGCGTTGAACGTATGACCATCTAACATGCCACCACAGAATTCATCAATCAACTCTCTCACACTGATTCCAGCCGGAGCCAGGTGAACACCTGGTTTTTTAACACGGCCACTGACAGAAAAAGACCGTAGCCCGTGCCGTCCACGCCGACCCTGGCCAGAAAACCAGTCCGCACCATGCTCGAGTATGTCCCGAACCCAGTAAAGTGTTTCACAGTTATGCTCAAGCGTCGGCCTGCCGAATAGACCGACTTCTGCAACGTATGGAGGACGCAGACGCGGCATGCCCCGCTTACCTTCGATTGACTCGATCATCGCTGATTCTTCACCACAAATATATGCACCCGCTCCTCGCCGAATATGAACCTCCGGTAAGTGATTATCAAATACAGAACCCAGTTCCTTGATCGCATCCCTGAGTACCTGTAGTACGCCTGGATACTCATCACGCACATAAAGATAACAACAGTCGATTCCAATTACCTCAGCCGCAATCAGCATACCTTCTATAAATCTATGAGGGTCTCGCTCTAGGTAATAACGGTCCTTGAATGTACCGGGCTCACCTTCATCGATGTTGACAGCCATCAGCCGAGGTGCTGTCTGATCCCGTAAGATTCGCCACCCCACCCAAGCCCCGCAAACCAGAACTTTCTAGTTCGTCAAGAATATGCTCGTAAGTCAAGGATCCAGCACGGCAGGCCTCGTAAGCCTTGTAACCACCATCTCTCCGGTACTCTTCAATTCTGATCCAGTCAGGTTGCGTTGTGATTACGGTGCTGCCTTCCCGGACCATATCGGACACTTGCGACAAAGTAGCCCTTGGAATCGCATTTTTTCCAACGACAGCCACAGGCGCCTCGTCACAGCGTCCGACGCAGGGGACTCTTTGAACCCTGACATCATCTCCCAAACTTGCCTGAAGCGAGCTGACCAGCAACTCTGACCCGAAAAGTTCGCATGTCACTGAATCACACACTCTAACCGTAAGACCCGGCGGTATAGGTTGGCCATCGGCAACAACATCGAAATGATGGTAGAACGTAGCAACTTCGTAAATCTCGGTAGGCGCAAGCTTCATTAGGTCTGCCAATGCAACAATGTGTCCAGCAGAGATATGCTTATATTGATCCTGCAGTTTATGTAAATACTCGATCAGCAGATCACGTTGAATGGGCATATCACCCAGGGCGTCTAGAACCGACTGTCGATCCTCTGCGTCGACCTGTCTCGTTCTGTTACGACCGAAACGCTTTTTCCGCCTCTTGCTTGTTGTGGTCAATTTATAGAGTCACTCATGATCAAACCGCATCTATTTCCTCACCGACAATCCAAACTGCTTGAAAATCCGGATGATAGTCTCAGCATTTACGTTGATAATAGTGCCAGTGCACTGTAGGGTTTACCTAAGTGCATAATGCCATTACCACCAATTGAGTAGCTAGATTATAAGGTCTATGTGGCCACCAATTGTGATCCTTGCGCACGAGATTATGTCCACTGCCCGTAATTCACCTATCCGATCCAGGCACTAGTCCATAATATCCTGACGCATGATTCTTCTGATAGCCCCGGCTAGCCTGAAAGCCCGATGCGGTTCCAGCACGTGCTGACAGCACACGAAATTACGTGTATTCGTGGGCAGCGTGCGTTGTTCACTGACCTGAACCTGACGATTGATCCGGGAGAAATTCTACACATCCAGGGATCCAACGGATCAGGAAAGACCAGTCTGCTTCGAATCCTTTGCGGCACCACACAACCCGACAATGGCACCGTACTGTGGCACTCACAGGACATTCGTACCTGTCGTTCGACTTATTACGAACATCTCGCCTATATCGGCCACACCAACGGCATCAAACTCGAACTCAGTCCCGCTGAAAACCTGTCATGCCTAGCTGCGATCAAGGGCTTTGCTGTGGGCTCCCAGATCGAAGAGGCCTTGGCTCAATCTGGCCTTTCCCAGGTTCGTGATATCCCTTGTGTTCATCTTTCAGCAGGTCAACGCCGACGGGTGGCAATGAGCTGGCTTTTCATTACCCGGGCCTCGATCTGGATCCTAGATGAGCCACTGACTGCGATCGACCAGGACGGAATCGATGTAGCCAGGTCCCGATTTAGTCGGCACTTGGATGATGGCGGGCTAATCGTGCTGACAGGACATCAGCATCTTCAGTTTGAAGGCAGGAAATTCAAGACCCTGCACTTATCCACATGAATCGCACCGGGCTGTTTGCCCTTTTCACAGCGATTATCCGGCGCGACGTTATGATCGCGATACGCAATGGGGCAGATGCAGCGAATTGCGTCGTGTTTTACGTTATTGTCTTCACACTGTTTCCACTTGCGATCGGTCAGAACCCAGCACAGCTGCAAGCGCTTGCTCCCGGAGTGATCTGGATCGCAGCCCTTCTGGCCACATTACTTGGACTAGAGGGACTCTTCCGGTCGGACTTCGACGATGGATCATTGGAACAGCTGGTTTTAACTACTGGACCGGTATCACTTCTAATTCTGGGCAAAATCCTGGCACACTGGTGTGTTACCGGTCTCCCGCTACTGCTAGTCACACCCCTACTTGCACCGATGATGCAGCTTACCGGCCTTTCTACGGCAGTGCTACTACTGACCCTGCTGATCGGCACACCGATCTTAAGTCTGGTGGGTAGCGTTGGAACCGCACTGACCGTCGGCACGCGGCGCGGCGGTGTCCTGTTGAGCCTGATTGTTCTGCCACTCTACGTACCTGTGCTGGTATTCGGCAGTACCGCAGTACAGAACGCTGGACTTGGTCTACCTATTGCCGGGCAGATCTATTTATTAACTGCAATGGCAGTTCTTGCACTGTGTTTTGCACCAATCGCTGCGGCGGCGGCGATCAAGATCAGTCTGAACTGATATTTGGCGGGGGGGAGAAAGAATAACCCAACACTCTATTCGTCGGTTACACATCCCTCACTGGCTGTCTTGACGTTCTTGATGTACTTGTAGAGTGTGCCCCGAACAGCTTCGTAAGGCGGCATTATCCACTCGGATAACCGTCCAGCCAACTCTTCGGCGCTCAGGTCGACGTCGATTGAATTTGCGACAGCATCAATGTTAATCATGTCCCCGTCGCGCAACAAAGCTATGGGACCACCTTCCTGGGCTTCAGGAACAACATGGCCGATGATAAACCCATGAGAACCACCGGAAAAACGACCGTCCGTCATCAAAGCAACATCTTCGCCCAGACCAGCGCCCATGACTGCGGATGTTGGTGTCAGCATCTCCGGCATGCCCGGCCCACCCTTAGGGCCCTCATAGCGAATAACAATGACATCGCCCTTTTGTATACGGCCTTCTTCAAGGGCGGATAGCATATCCTCCTCACAGTCAAACACACGGGCGGGACCACTGAACTGCTCACCTTCCTTACCGGTGATTTTAGCCACGGCACCACCCGGCGCCAGATTGCCCTTCAAAATTCTCAAGTGGCCAGTCTTTTTGATTGGATTGGACAGGGAGTGGAATATGGCCTGCCCCGCTTCTAGCGCCGGCACAGCCTCCAAGTTCTGGGCAACCGTATAACCAGTTACAGTCATACAGTCGCCGTTGATTAACCCCTCGCTGAGTAAATACTTCATAACGCCCGGAATGCCACCGGCATGGTGCAGATCTTCCATCACGTAACGCCCACTTGGCTTTAGATCCGCGAGGTACGGTATTCGGTCGCTTACCGCCTGGAAATCGTCGATCGTCAGATCAACATCCACAGACCGGGCCATAGCAATCAAATGAAGCACAGCATTTGTTGACCCCCCCAATGCAGAGACGATAACCATAGCGTTTTCAAATGCATCCCGGGTCATAATATCGCGCGGCCTAAGATCAAGTTCCATCAGCCTTCTAATGGCCGCACCCACTCTGAAGCACTCTTCAGTCTTAGTGGAATCCACTGCCGGATTGGATGAACTGTAAGGCAGTGACATTCCCATGACCTCGATCGCACTTGCCATGGTATTGGCCGTATACATACCGCCACAGGCGCCGGCCCCTGGGCAGGCATTTCTGACGATAGCTTCACGTTCATTGTCTGTAATTTTCTCCGCGATAAACTCTCCGTAACTCTGGAACGCTGAAACGATATCAACAACCTGTTCATTGGCGATTCCAGGTTGGATCGTACCTCCGTAGACCATTATTGAGGGCCTATTCACTCTACCCATTGCCATCATGACGCCGGGCATGTTTTTGTCGCAACCAGGCACGGTTACCAGCGCGTCGTACCATTGCCCCCCCATAACAGTTTCTATGGAATCGGCAATGAGATCCCGGGACTGAAGCGAATAACACATACCCTCTGTACCCATCGAAATACCATCGCTGACACCGACGGTGTTGAAACGCATACCAATGAGGTCCGCCTCTTCTACGCCACGTTTAATCTCCGCAGAAAGATCATTCAAGTGCATATTGCAAGGGTTTCCCTCCCACCAAATACTAGCAATACCGACCTGGGCCTTGTTCATGTCTTCACGTGACATGCCAGTGGCATAGAGCATCGCCTGGGAAGCACCCTGGGAGGGCGGCTGCGTGATTCGAGCACTGACTTTATTGAGCTTTTCACCGCTCATAGCATTCTCCATTTTAAGACCGAGGAAATCGGTGACTGTTGAGCTATCTGCTGAAAGTTACAGGAAAGCATAACAGAAACAACACCCGAGCTAACCTAATAATAGAAGGGCAACTGTAGAGTTCATTCCGAGTCTAGCGCCTTTTGAAGATTTGTAATCTGCCGTTCGATTTGCCGGACCAGCATGATCGCAGCCTGATCGGGTAACACGCTGGATGGCCTCGGTAGAACGCCGGTGAGCTCGTGTTCAATTTTGTATCGCACCAGTTCCTGAACATCTAGAGTAATCTTGGGATCACCCACTGATCCTGTGATCTGGAACGGAATAACTGGAACATTGCCTAAATCCCTGCTCAGATCATTTTCAAGGGCAAGCAGGATTTTATAATCCATCCCACCGGCAGACAGGGACATTGAGCCCTTGCCCTCCATCCAGAATTCTTGGCCAGCAAATCTAAAATCCTGGTTTTGAACTATACCGCGGTCGATGCGAACAGTTGTCGATGCCTGCTCGATTCTAAGTTCAGGCAACTGCGCGCTCAAGATCAGCTGATGCTTCAATGCCAGCTATGTCGCCCGCATCGCGCAGGAGTTTTCCCAAATTAAAATCGCTTACCGCTTGCCGGATAAGAATTAGCGGCTTCTCGGCTCGCCGATCCAGCCCCAAAAAAAACTTGCCAGTGCCATCGTAAAACTCACCCGACCATGGCGCAATCGACATTATTTTTCCTTTGGAACGAATCTTTGCGATCACATGTTTCGCCAGTATCCGGTCGATCCACAGGCGATCGACAACGATACTTCCCGTTGCCGCCACATCTGTTGGAAGATCTGAAAGCCGGTCACCCAACAAACCGACAAGCACACCTGCAGAAGTAATAGAGCGGGAACCATCTTCTGCGGTATCAGCCAGGAGAAAATCGTCTGATTCCAGAGCAAATGTCCAGGTTGCTGAATCTTCTCTGTCGCGCCTGACCCAACCCGTGACGATGGTATTACCCGTCTTTAGATTGAGATCATCTAATACCAGCAGATTCTCTCGCATACGCAACTTTCCATTCAGAGATACCGGGCGGAGTCCGTTCGACGCAAAACTCGTCAGCACAATGCCGGCATTGTCCAGAATTGCCTGAACATTCGCCGACGGTATATCGAAGTTAGCCAGGACGTCTGGCTCTCCGCCTGCCCAGGTAGCTGACAAATCTCCGAAGAGTTCTGTATCCAGCCAAGTCACGACCACCTCCGGCACAACGATTCGCTGGCGGGACAGATCGATGGCCATTGCCTCGGCAGTAATTGAGGGCGTAGATCGACCGACAAAACAATCTGCGTCGAGCAGCGCGACCTCAATCTGCCGGGTGCTGGTGTCTATATTCAGATCGGTGATTTTTAAAGCGGCTTCAGTACCAGCGGCAGCGATATCTACTGCCGACTCCTCCACATGGATCCTGCCACTGTCTATGTCCACACTCATCTCTGGCAGTTTCATACTCAACACCAATCCAGGGGCTGTGACACTGCCAACAACCTCATTCAATACCACGCCACTCGATTGGCCGGGTTTAGGTGGAACATTTGCCGTTAGGCGCACAGCTAAGGGCAAACGCAACACTTCCGACAGGAACTGAAATGAAGTCTGCCAGGAGACTGTCGAGTCTGTCTCGGATCGACTCGACCGCCAAGACAGGTCGGCCAACATTACCGCCTGCTGAGTCATACGATCGTGCCAATGAACCACGCCCGCGTATACGTTCACTTGTTTAGCGGGTACAACAGCAAGAATCCCGATATCTTGCCAGTTTGATCGTCCGTCAGTTAGCCGGGCTAGGTCGAACCTAGGACGCTCGATCAGTAATCTCTGAACATCGAACCCTCCTGTCAGGATGGACAACAGTCCGATTTCAAGTTCAATCCATGGCACGTGGAGCATAGGCTCAGCACTGAAATCCGGATTGTTATAGATCACTACGTCCTGCGTCTTGAGGGTCATTAACAGCGAGCCGGACTCACTGAATCCAAGATCTATCTCGACATCACCCCCAATGGTGACGTTTCTTTGCACCTGTTGCGTGATGTAATTGGCAAAACTGCTGCGCAGATTGCGGGTATTCAGCGCCAATGCTGTAAGCACTATGGTAAGGGCCAAAAGCACCAGCAAAGCCGATACTCCGAATATGGGGATTTTCTTTTGAATCATGATCCGGTCTACGCGGAATTCCCGATCGAAACGAAAGGACTCAAAATTTCTATGCCGCGTGCTGCATTTTCTGCTGGACGATACGTTCGGCCGCCTCGATGATCTCCAGGCCTGCACTGTGGCGAACAGCATGCTCGCTCAGATACCGGCGCCAGGCCCGGGCGCCCGCCTGCCCCGTAAAAAGGCCCAGTATGTGCCGAGACATGTGTTTAAGCTGAGTGCCGGACTCAATTTCACTGGCTATATAGGATTTGTACTGGTCCAGCACCTGCCAGCGCGTTGGTGGCGGAGTTTTTACACCGAACAGTTCCCTATCAACATTGGCGAGTGAAAAAGGATTTCGATAGGCCTCCCGCCCAACCATCACTCCATCGACATGCTCTAGATGAGAGCTGGCGGCTTCAATGCTGCAGATTCCGCCATTGAGAATAATCTCGAGATCAGAGTGGTTTTGCTTTAGTCGATACACTAGGTTGTAGTGCAGCGGGGGGACTTCACGATTCTGTTTTGGGCTCAGGCCGGTCAGCCAAGCCTTGCGGGCATGAACAATGAATGTGCGACAACCACCATCTACCAGTGTGGTGACAAACGATTCGAGATCTTCGTAACTGTCTCGGTCATCAATGCCTATGCGGCATTTGATGGTAACAGGAATACGGACCGTTGATGCCATAGCACTGAAACAGTCACTCACCAACTCCGGTTCCGCCATCAGGCATGCTCCGAAACGGCCAGACTGGACACGCGAACTCGGACAGCCCACATTCATATTGATTTCATTGAATCCTGCTGCTTCACCGAAGCGTGCACAAAGAGCCATCTCACGTGGATTGCTACCTCCCAGTTGCAGCCCTAGAGGATACTCAGCTGGGCTGTGTACAAGTAAACGGTTGCGATCACCATGCAACAGCGCTGCCGCAGGGATCATCTCCGTATACAACATCGCACGATGGGTAATCAGGCGTAGAAAATAACGTTCATGGCGGTCAGTCCAATCCATCATCGGTGCAACACTGTAACGGTGGGCTGCCGCCACGTTTTGGCTAGCAGGTGTTGAACTCATTCGATTCATAAAGCTGTGCCTTCACCCTGGATGGTCAAGACCAGGCAACGTTTACGGCCTTGATATCGATGCTCCCAAAGATATACACCCTGCCACACACCAAGTCCCAACCGGGATTCAACCACGGGCAAGGTCAGGAAACTTCCGGTCAATACCGAGCGAAGATGGGCCGACATGTCGTCTGGCCCTTCGCTGGTATGCCGGTAGGCCGGGTCGCCATCTCGAATGATACGCTGCATAAAATGCTCCAAGTCTACTTGTACCGCTGGGTCGGCATTTTCTGATAACAGCAAAGATGCGCTGGTGTGCTGCAAAAAAATGTGGCATAAACCTGTCTGCACATCTGATCGAGCGACAGACTGGTCAATCAACCCTGTGAGCTCACGAGTCTGTCGACCAACAGTATCGACCTCGATCGTCTCTTGATACCAGTCACCAGACTTCTGCCCCGGATAAGATCCCATGACCCAAACGCTAACACGGACTCTGGGAAAGATCGAGCAGGCAGGTGCAGCAAGCAGCCTCCTCAGCATTCGCCGAGGGCTAGAAAAAGAAAGTCTCCGCGTAAATCAGGGAGGTATCATTTCTCAGCGGCCACATCCCTCTCGTCTGGGCTCAACCCTGACCCATCCTTACATTACTACGGATTACTCAGAGGCCTTAATTGAGCTCATTACACCCCCACATCTGGACGCGGAAACACTACTGCAGGACATGACAGACATTCACCAATTCACCTACCGTAATCTTGGAGATGAATTGCTATGGGTTAACAGTATGCCGTGCATACTGCATGGGGAGGACAGTATTTCCATCGCCAACTACGGAACATCAAACGTCGGTCGAATGAAGACCATTTATCGAGTCGGTCTGGCTCACCGCTATGGCAAGATGATGCAAACCATTGCTGGCATTCATTTCAATTTCTCAATTGGCGACGATTTCTGGCGCAACTGGCGGACAATCCGTGGTTCAACCGTGCCACTCCGCGATTTCAAATCCGAGGGCTACTTCGGTCTTGTGCGTAACGTCTACCGCTACGGTTGGCTCATATCCTATCTGTTCGGTGCATCACCTGCGGTCTGTCGAACATTCCTTGAGGACAGGGACCACCATCTAGAGCTCTTGGGTGAGTCGAGTTATTACCTCCCCTACGCAACCAGTCTACGTTTGAGTGACCTCGGCTATCAGAGTGATGCCCAGGCGGCTATTAGAGTTAACCTGGACAGTACGCAAGCCTATATTGAGTCACTGACTCGGGCGACGACTGAGTCCTACCCCCCTTATGAGGAGATCGGCCTTCGTGTTGATGGTGAATACCGGCAACTGAACACCAACCTGCTGCAGATTGAAAACGAGTATTACGCACCGATACGCCCCAAACGAACCATTCAGACCGGTGAGAAACCAACCCATGCACTTAGCAAGCGCGGTGTTGAATATGTTGAACTGCGAAGTATAGACCTCAATCCTTTTTTACCGACTGGTATTGACCATCCACAAATTCTTTTCCTCGATCTTTTCCTGCTTTATTGTTTGCTCGCAGATAGCCCGGCAATGTCCGATGCTGAGCAGCAAGATTGCCATACCACACTAAAACAAGTCGTCGAACGAGGCCGTGATCCCGATCTTTTCCTGACTATCGGAAACCAGAAACTGACCGAACTGGGTAGCAACATTATGAGTCATTTCGAAATTTTGGGCGAATTTCTCGATCAGCATGGCGGCAAGGGTTACAGCGGTGCGGTACGTAGACAGCAGGAAAAGTTCAACGACTCAAGCCTCACTCCTTCAGCCCAGGTCCTTGAAGCCACACGAAAATACGATGATAACTTCTTCAATTTTGCACTGGCGCAGGCTGTCAAGACAGGTGAGTACTTTGAAAATATGGATCTTCCCGCGGAACAACTCCGCCAGATGTCACAGGACGCCATGGACTCTATCGACCGTCAGCGGGCAATGGAACAAGCAGATCGCATAGGGTTTACTGAGTTTCTGGGGCGGTATTCCAATCAATAACAGAGCAACGGCGATACACCTGGTTTAGGGCGTGGCAGGCCAAAACAGCTTTCGTTCAGTCGCCTTGTTCGTGACTTCTCACGGGTTTGGCCATGCGTCCCGTGCGTGTGCAGTCGCCGAAGCCCTGACCGATATCAGGCCAGAAGTGCGGTTTGAGATTTTCTCCTCGACCCCTCAGTGGTTTTTCTCCGGCACCCTCGATGATTTTCGATTTCATCAACTGAACTGCGATATCGGCTTGGTTCAACATGACGCACTGAATACAGATATTCCCGGCACTCTGAAAGCACTGGCCAACGAGATACCGTTCAAAACCACGCAAATTGATGCTCTGGCCAACAAACTAACCGACACACACTGTGAACTTGTCATCTGCGACATTGCACCGATGGGTATAGCAGTCGCACAGGCGGCTGGCCTGCCCAGCGTTCTAATCGAGAACTTCACCTGGGATTGGATCTACCGATCACTCGCTGAGAGGTATCCCGCACTCCTGGCATACGCTGACGCGCTAGAGCATGTTTTCGCCGATGCCAAGGTCCATGTCCAAGCAATACCCGTGTGCAATCCAGCGAGTAGCGCAGTTCATGTCAACCCGATTGCCCGCTCCCCCCGCCAGAACAGGGACAGCACGCGAAAAGCACTGGGACTACAAGAAAAAAGCTCGATGGTGTTCCTGACTATGGGTGGTGTACCCCAGGAATACCCGTTCATGAATAGGCTCCACCAAGAGTTCAGTACGATAGACTTCGTGATCGCTGGGTTTGGCGTAAAAAAAGAATGGGTGGCACCGAATGTCCTTCTCCTTCCTGCAAACAGCGACCACCATCACCCCGACCTGATCGATGCAGCCGATGCGGTAATCGGCAAGGCAGGTTACAGCACCATCGCTGAGATCTACCACAGCCAGGTGCGGTTTGGCTATTTCGTACGGGAGGGTTATCCTGAAATGCAAGCACTGGCTGATTTTCTCCAACACAATACGGACGGATTTTTGCTACGGGCACAAAACTACATGTCGGGCGACTGGCTCAGTGAGCTGGAAGATTTGCTGGCTGTCCAGCCTGCCTGTCGGCAGCAAACTCTCAACGGCAGCTTACAGGTCGCTCAGTTGGTTTCAGGACTGCTGTCGACCTAAATCGAGATTACTCAAGTCGACAGGTCTTGAATCAGCCGGCGTAAGAATGACTCACCCTGTACAACCTGTTCGAGACTGATGAATTCATCGGGCTGATGCGCCTGGTCAATCGAGCCTGGCCCACACATCACCGTTGGAAATCCCGCCGCCTGGAACTGTCCGGCTTCGGCGACATAGGCACCTCGACTGGTATCCTGAGTTCCAGTAATAGCTTGCACCAATTCAAGCGCTGCAGATTCCTTTGGTGAAAATTCCGGTGCACGGGCAATGATGTCTGTCTTAATAAAACACTCCGACCATCGCCGCCGCATCTCAGGCAACACCTCTTCCTTGCAGTATTTTTCGAACTCCCCAATCAGAACATCCGGGTCATCTCCAGGAATGTTACGGACATCCCAAACAAACTCACAGTGGCGTGAAACAATATTCATCGCGGTGCCGCCATTAATGACGCCCACGTGGATACTGGTATGATGAGGGTTAAATCCGTTGTCCGACGGGGTATCGCGCTCGAGGCGCTCTGCCATTGCACTGAGGTAACCGACGAGCCTGGCAGCATTCATTACCGCGCTCACGCCACGGTTGGTCTGGCTGGAATGCGTCTCATAGCCACGGACGGTTGTCTTGAGGCCAACAATACCCTTATGTCCGGTAACAGCACTCATGCTCGTAGGTTCGCCAACGATAACAGCTTCCGGTGCGGGTATATTGGTCACCATCTGCTCAATCATGGCTGGTGCACCACGGCACCCTACTTCCTCATCGTAGGACAATGCCAGGTGTATAGGACGCCGCAGTGATCTCATTTGTGGCACAAGTGATAAGGCAATCCCGATGAACCCTTTCATGTCACAAGTCCCACGACCATAAAGCCTGCCGTTGTCTTCAGTCAGCAAAAATGGATCCGTGTGCCAGTCCTGGCCATCTACAGGAACAACATCTGTGTGTCCCGATAAAACTACACCACCCTCTTCAAGCGGTCCGATCGTGGCATAAAGATTCGACTTCTCACCGTCGTCGCTGACGACACGAGTTGATGCGACACCGTAATCATCAAGGTAATTCTGAACGAAGTCGATAAGCGAAAGGTTACTGTCACGAGACACTGTGTTGAATCCAACCAGTTGCTCGATCATCTGTTTACTGTTCATGCTCAGTACCATAGTTGTCGTCTAGTGGACAGTGTATACCGACGATCCCCCGAACGCAGCCGGCCATTGGTTTCGCCGCCGGTTTAGGTTAGCCTTGCCCCCTTGTAAATGTACCCGTGGATCAGAACAGGAGTGTGCAAAATGCAAATCAGCAACATCGGGATAGTTGGCGCCGGCACGATGGGCAGCGGAATAGCTCAGGTAGCTGCCCTCACCGGCTATGACATTGTCATGCAGGATGTGTCAGATGAAGTAACCAGTCGAGGCCTAAGTACAATTGATAAAAGCCTGCAAAGACTGGTAGACCGAGAAAAGATTACTGTTGACGCGAAAGACGCGGCAATCACGAAAATCAGTACCACCACCAATCTATCGGAGCTAGCTGACTGCGATCTCGTCATAGAAGCTGCTACAGAAAACATGGATCTCAAACTGGACCTGTTTAAGGAGATAGATAAGGTTTCCCGACCGGAGACTATTATTGCCTCCAACACATCGTCGCTGTCACTGACAAAACTTGCCTCCGTCAGCAACAGGCCAGACAAGGTAATCGGCATGCACTTCTTTAATCCAGTACCAATGATGGCGTTGGTAGAGATCATAAGAGCATTGCAAACTTCCGATGACACCTTCACTACAGTCGATGAAATGACCCGGCAACTGGGTAAAACACCGGTAAGCGTAAAAGACAGCCCAGGTTTTGTGGTTAATCGCATGCTGGTTCCTATGATAAATGAAGCTGTATTCATACTTTACGAGGGTATCGCCAGCACAGATGAGATCGACGCAGCAATGAAGCTGGGTGCCGGCCACCCCATGGGGCCTCTGGCACTCGCTGACATGATCGGTATCGATGTTTGTCTCTACGTCATGAATATTCTTCTAGAGGAGTTTGGGGATTCGAAATTCAGGCCGTGCCCACTCCTAAAACAAATGGTCGACGCAGGCTATCTAGGCAGAAAGAGTGGTAAGGGATTCTTCGACTACGGCCAGTAACTCCATGGCTGAACAGGGCTCCGGACAGACGCAACTCCGTCTGGGTATTGATACAGGCGGAACCTATACAGATGCCGCACTTGTCGATGCTGAGAACCGGGTTGTAGCCAGTGGCAAATCCCTAACCACGCACAGCCAACTTGAAGCTGGGATCAGTGCTGTACTCAAAAAGCTCCCCTCCGACCTTCTTTCAAAAGTTACGCTGGCCTCGCTGTCGACCACGCTCGCAACCAATGCCGTTGTCGAAGGCCGTGGTACCCCCGTTTGTCTGCTGCTTCCGGGTTACACCGCCATCCAGATAGAGCGGGCGAAGCTCGAACATATTGTCCGTGGTGGAGCCTGTGTTGCACTGAAAGGCGGCCACGATGCCGGCGGCCGAGAGCACTGTCCACTAGACTTGGATGCGGCGAGCCGCACCATCGAAAGGTACAAGAATCGGGTATCGGCATTTGGTGTTTCGAGCATGTTCAGCGTTCGCAATCCCGCCCATGAGATTGTTCTGCGCGACTTGATTCATTCTCTGTCTGATAGGCCTGTGACCTGCGGCCATGAACTCGCCTCATCTCTAGGTGCTCCCCGCAGGGCAGTGACTGTGGCCTTCAACGCCTCTTTGGTGTCGTATATCGACCGGCTGATTCGCACTATACAGTCGCTTCTGTACGATTATGGAATCAGCTCTCCGCTCATGGTGGTTAAAGGCGACGGTTCCCTGATTACGGCAGCGGCTGCTCTGGCACGACCAATAGAGACCGTACCGCTACGGTGATAGGAGAGTGGCGACCGATGATTGAGTCTACCCGGGTTTTCTCGGTAGGACTCGGCGGTGACAGCGAAGCGAGATTCAGCGGTGGCGAAGGCCTGGGTATTGGACCCCGCCGGGTCGTGCCGATGAGCTTGCTAGCATTTGATAATGACTGGGTGATTGAGTCCCTCAAGCGTCAACGGGATGCTAAACCGACACCTCGAAGTAACAAATTCTTTCTTCCACTTTTCGCTGATAGTAGTCAAATCGCTCAGCTCTCGCCCGTGGAAAAGAAAGTGTGGGAGCGTCTGGCTGAACGCCCCCTCGAACTCGAAACCCTGTATCGCAGCGCACGCGAACAGGCCCAGGCTGCTGCTGTCATGGTCCGTAAAGGGATGGTGATATACAGTGGCTTCACCCCCTCGGACGCAGCCCATGTGCTCGGTTTCAGTAACCACTGGTCAACAGAAGCGGCTCATCTTGCGGCAGTTATCTGGGCAAAACAGATGCGCCACGTATACGGATGGGGCAGCTTTGATCCCAATGATTCTTCCGCTGTCAGCCAGGTTGTACATGACAGGGTCGTCAGCACCATTTGTGAAACGGTTATAAAAGCCTGTATGGCGACTGGTGGCCCCCGGAATGAAACTGCGGTATTCGACAAAATCAACCGATTACTCACTGATTGGATCATGGACAACGGGACAATGGACGGAGGGCTATTCGCCGTGAATTTCGATCCTGGCCGATCTCTGGTGGCCGTGGGTGCACCAGCCCCGTTTTATTACCCCGCAGCGGGCCGCATGCTCGGGATCGACTTGAAAATACCAAAGCACAGCGATGTCGCAAATGCTATAGGTGCCGTTGTAGGCAGTGTCGTTCAACGCGAACACATTACGATTACTCAACCCAGTCAGGGAACTTTTCGAGTACACAGCCTTGAAGGTCCGGTCGATTTCTCGGATCGCTCCCGTGCGTTTTTATGGGCCGAGTCTGTCGCATCAGAACGTGCTCAAAGCAAAGCCGTCGGGGCTGGTGCAACCGCTATCGGTACTGTTGTGAACCGTTATGAAAACACAGTATCTCCCGACGACCTTACCGATGACGTCTTCTTTGAGGGTCGGGTTACAGCTACCTCTAGCGGGCGTCCGGTCGCCTCCCCAGCCAAAACGCTACCCCGGTCACCGAATCAATAGCTTCATATCCACAGTGAAAAGGCGGTGGCCATAGTCTTTTCCGGTTATATACCGTGATAGGTTAGTGAAACGACTGCCAACTATTGCCTTTCAAACCGGTCAGCGTACAATCCCGCTCCATTGAAGCAAATTCTTCCTAAATGATCCTGCCGTAACACACTTGAAAACAGACTCGCGCTGTTCTAACCGCTTTGTTTATCTAACCGAAACAAACACCTTGTGGCGCTTCAAAACATGAATCTAGGTATTGCGAACGGATCTCGAAAAGAGATTAATGGCAAGCCCCACATCTTCTATGATGGCTACTGGATCCGTTATTACCCACCTCCAGAAGAAACCCTGTCGGCCAAACGTGACCTTCTTCTTGTTCTGACACGCCGTACGTTCCACCATACTGAGCCCGGAATTAATACACCTGGAAATAGGGTTGAGACAGCCAGACAGGCCTACGAAAGTGAACGCTCCCCCGAGCGGAAACGAGTCAATGCGGCAATGCTCGCAGGCGCGCTGTTTAATCGGGCGACTGATCTTTTTACCAGTATTGTCGACCTTGAACAACGCGGCATTCATGTCGATACCGACAACGAGTTAATGACACAGTGCAGTGAGTGCTTTCAGGAAGCACTGGAACTGGGGAAACAGGTACGACATTCAAGTGGCCACGAGGGAATAGATGAACTCTGGGGTGAACCGTTAAAAGTCTTCACTCAGCCGATCGCCGCGTATTATGAAAGCCGATATGTCAAGATCGCCCAGGCGATGGAAGCCATCGATGAGGTCGCCGATCACATGGTGTCCACGTTCAAGGCTATCCCTGGGTTCGACAAAACCGCAGGCAGCATTCTCGACTACGCAAGGGCCGCACGCCAAGAAAGTGAGATCATGAAAAGCGATCCAGATTTCTTTTATAGCTGGCCGGAATTCGTCACTCTGGCAGCACGCATAAAACATTTCGAACCAACTATCAATTCCGACAAAACCAATCTTGAGGAAGTGCATGGTTGGGGTAAAAGACTTTTATCTGAAGGAGTTGATCTGATCTCCTATATGGCTGGTGTAAGAGTACCGATGCCAAAGAGTACTCGCGAATACCTGGAAAAATTGGAACAATGTTCTAGCGCTACGAAAAAACTACATTCAGAACATTAAAGCAACAAGCTTTACACCATTGGAAGCCGCATATCTTGGCACGAACCGCCGTTGTTGTCCCCTCATATAGCTGAGTACGACCCCATATAAGCCATGAACACGGCCATCTCACCGCGAGACTACTTACTGCTCTTTGGTGTGGGTTTGATTTGGAGCTCCTCATTTCTTTTCATAAAACTTGCGATCTCGACAGTTCCGCCCTACACATTGACAGCAGCACGCATTGCCGTCGCTGTAGTCGTTCTGGCCGGCTACCTTGCATTTAAACGACAGGGCTTACCCACTGACATAAAGAACTGGACAATTTTCGCGGTACTCGGGTTATTTGGCACCGCTTTGCCTTTTACATTGATCAGCTGGGGAGAGGTCTATATCGACAGTGGCCTTACCGCCGTTCTGATGGGAACGATGCCCGTTGCAACAGCAATGCTTGCGCACTTGTTCATTGCTGACGAACGCTTCAATTTGGGCACCGGACTGGGGATCATGATCGGATTCGGCGGTCTCATCATTTTGATAGGCGCCGATGCATTACATAATCTTGACACAGCTGTGATCGCACAGTTTGCCATCATTATCAGCGCCCTAAGCTACGCAGTCTCAACCACCTTCGCCCGGCGATTTGCCCGCCTGCCCGGACCAGTCATGTCCACTGGCGCCACACTGGCTGGTCTGATCTGGGTACTACCGATGGCCATCCTACTGGAACAGCCATGGACGTTGCGTCCAGATGGAACGGCAGTTATTTCGGTTCTTATCCTGGGTATTGTTGCCACCGCACTCGCCACTCTGATCTTCTACTATCTGATTCATCGTGTTGGCGCAACCACATTTTCACAGGTCAACTACATCATTCCGGTTTTTGGTGCAGCCTGGGGAGTACTTTTTCTGAATGAGGTGCCTGGCTGGAGAATGCCGACTGCACTTGTATTGGTACTCAGCGGAATCTTTATTGTCAGCCGGACTGCCAAAAACAAAGCACGGAATGTCGAAGCCTGATCAAAACAGGGTTCAGTTCAGCAACTGACGCATTACATATTGCAGGATCCCGCCATGATCAAAATATTCCCATTCCTTGGGAGTATCGATTCTGACAATCGCCGAAAATCGCTTTATTCCACCTTCTGAATCAGTCGCTGTTACACCGATCTCACTCAAACCGGGCTCAAGATCATCCAGATCGTAGAGTTCGTGTCCGGATAGTCCGAGAACTTCACTCCCTTCACCCGCATGAAACTGTAACGGAAGTACGCCCATACCGACCAGATTCGACCGATGAATTCTCTCGAAGCTTTCAACCAGGACAGCTCTTACACCTAACAACAAAGAGCCCTTGGCCGCCCAATCCCGAGAAGACCCCGTGCCGTATGCTTTGCCCGCAATTACCATCAGCGGCGTGCTCTCAGCCCGATCTGTCTCTCTTCGTGATTTCCGCGACGTGACCCGTACGAATTAAAGTCAGCCTGTGCTACACCGTGTGATCGAAGATAATCAGCCGCCGGGCTGTCTGGACTGATAGCGCCGGCAGGAGAAATATGGTCGGTCGTGATGCTGTCTCCAAGTTTGGCCAGAACACGAGCTTTACGCACATTCTGGATGCCGGGTACTTGCCGCGTCATGCCTTCGAAATACGGTGGATGCCGTACATAGGTAGACTCAGTGTCCCACTTAAACAGGCTTGAAGAATCAACCTTAATCCCCGACCAGCGGGCATCCCCGGTGAACACATCCGAATAACGCGCCTCAAATAGTTCTCGAGTCACATGGCTACTGATGACCTGTTCAATGTCAGCCTGGGCGGGCCAGATATCGCGCAGATAAATATCACGGCCATCCGCTGTGGTTCCGAGTGGATCTGTTTCAAAATCCACAGCCATAGTCCCTGCCAGGGCATATGCAACCACCAATGGTGGAGAGGCCAAAAAATTCATTTTGACCTCAGCGTGCACCCTGCCTTCAAAGTTACGATTTCCCGAAAGCACGGAGCAGGCCACAAGATCACCTGCCTGTATGGCTTCGCTCACTGGGGCGGGTAAAGGACCCGAATTCCCGATACATGTGGTGCAGCCGTAACCCACCACATCAAATCCTATCTGAGAAAGCGCATCGAGCAGACCGGCTTTGGTCAGATAGTCCGTCACTACCTTTGACCCCGGGGCAAGTGATGTTTTTACCCAAGGCTTGACGTTAAGGCCCTGAGCCAGGGCATTTCTTGCTACCAATCCGGCACTCACAATAACACCTGGGTTTGAGGTGTTTGTACAACTGGTGATCGCAGCGATAACAATGTGCTGGTCCTTAAGGTCGACCTGTTGTCCCTCTAACACGACGGATTGTGGGACACCGGGCTTACCCGATGAGGTATCAGCGCAGGCTTCAGCGATGCGGCTCTTTGCTTCTGAGAGGCTAATTCTAGATCCAGCTGAAAAAGAAGGGTTTAGTTTTGATGATTTTAAAACCTACTTTAACCAATCTTT
>LUSG01000141.1 GCA_001629395.1 Gammaproteobacteria bacterium REDSEA-S15_B12
TGGCGAGGCGGCGCGATTCTCCCGGCGGAATCACGCGGTCGCCCCGGCCATGCAGCAAAAACACCGGTGTTTTGGAATTCACGAAATTCAAGTTGACCCGGTAACCCGACCAGTCATCGCCAAATGCTTGGATGACTTTCTGCAGAAACCTCTGGCGCTGTCCGGAATCACTCAACAGATGCCACAGCCTTTCCTGCTCTGTATCGGTCTCATCCAGCAAAGACCGTAAATTCCAGCCTTCTTCTTCCTTGGCGTTGTTGTGGATACAGCGCTCCAGGTGCCGATGAAACACATCATTTTCGACTTCGACTTCACTGAAATAACTGCGAACCATTAACATCCGGCCATACGGGTCTGCACGCTTGGCATTAACCAGAAAATCACTCACCCGTTCAACATCATAGTAACCCCCGATCAGACACAGCGCCGAGATTCGGGGTCCCAGCGTCACACTGTTAGCAGCACGCAGGGCAAAAACACCCGAAAATGACACGGCCATCAGCGCAAAACGGTGCGTGGACACCAGATCCTTGTCACGGGCTAACTGCTCCAGTGTGGCCTGCACCTCACTCGGCTGAGCTCGTTCGATCCGCAGATTACGAATGCTCGGTAGTTCCGGTACCAGCACCTGCAAACCAGCGGTGGTCAATGCGACAGCCAGTTGCCTGACCCTGGGGTCTTCACGACCGAGTACGGACATGCCGTGAATAAACACCACGGTGCCGAGCGCCGACCCAGATGGCATGTACCGGTCGACCAGAATGTCTGCACACTGATGCTCAGATAGATTGTGTGGACGCGCTATGGGGCCCTGCTGAAAACGGCGTAGTAATCGCGCAGTGGCGATCCAGCTGGCAGGTCCTGGCCGGGAGGAATAAGACAGCATGCCAAGTTACGTCGGTTTCATCACAACCGCATTGTTCGGCATAGAAAATTATCAACCGATGTCGTCAGCGGGCGCATCACGATTAAAGACCTCGTCATCTGGTTCCGAGACCAGCGACCGCTGCATGATCACAGAGTCTATCCATTGATCCAGCTTCCAGCCCACCTGTTCCAGCGTACCCACGTGTCGAAAACCGGCCTTCTCGTGCAGACGGATCGATGCGTTGTGTCTGGAATCACCGATGATAGCGATCATCTGCCGTTTGCCCAGATCCCGACAGTGGTGGATCAACTCTGTCAACAGGCTACGCCCCAATCCCTGACGATGTTTTTCGCGCGCCACGTAGACCGAATCCTCGACCGTATGACTGTAAGCGGGTCGGCTACGATAAGAAGAGGCATAAGCATACCCGACAACGTCACCGTCAAGTTCAGCAACCAGGTAAGGCAGACCCATGTCTGTAATATGCCGCCAGCGGAGAGTCATCTCCTCGATATCCGGTGGCGTGATTTCAAACGTCGCTGTGTGTTCCCTAACTTCGATCGCATAGATGGACTGAATCGAGACAAAATCTTTCACCTGTGCAGTTCGAATCAGGGGCTTGGTCATGTCGCGGTACAGTAATCAAGCAGTTAATAGCTGGCGTAGATCAAAAAAATGGCCGGCAAACGCCGGCCACAGTGTCTCACATCCTCCCCTTGTGAATCTGCTTTAGCGATTCAACCCAATAATGGTGCGATCACCAGTGAGACAATCGCCATCACATTAATCAGGATGTTCATGGACGGTCCGGAAGTGTCTTTAAAAGGATCGCCGACAGTGTCGCCCACGACCACGGCTTTATGCACTTCAGAACCTTTCCCGCCCAGATTGCCTTTCTCGACAAATTTCTTAGCATTGTCCCAGGCACCACCCGCATTGGCCATGGTCAGCGCCAACAGGACACAGCCGAGCAGGGCACCGCCGAGCATACCCCCCAGCGCCGCTGGCCCGAGCAAAAACCCCACCACCACTGGCGCACCCACAGCCAGTATGCCGGGCGTAATCATCCGCTTTAGGGCCGCTGTTGTAGCGATTTCGACACACCGGTTGGAGTCCGGTTGTGCCGTGCCTTCCATCAGCCCCGGGATTTCTTTGAACTGCCGCCGGATCTCGCGGATCATGTCGAAGGCCGCATCACCCACCGCTGTCATCGTGATACTGCTCACCAGGAACGGAAATATACCGCCAAGAAACATACCTGACAGCACGGTTGGGTCGCTAATTTTCAATGCGAAATCGGGCACGTGGTGAGCAACGGTTTCGATATAAGCCGAAATAATAGCCAGTGCCGCCAAGGCAGCAGCCCCGATTGCAAAACCCTTACCAATGGCGGCCGTGGTGTTACCAAGCTCATCCAGCTGATCGGTGATCTCGCGAACGTCCTCCCCTAACCCCGCCATCTCAGCGATACCGCCGGCGTTGTCCGCGACAGGGCCATAGGCGTCGATGGCCATGGTAATACCGACTGTCGCCAGCATACCCACCGCAGCTATCCCAACACCATAAAGACCTGACAAGTAACTCGAAATCAGAATAATGGCACACAACGCGAGCACCGGAACTGTGACCGACTGCATACCGATGGCCAAACCACTGATCATCACCGTGGCTGGACCAGTCTCACCTGAATTTGCGATCTTTTGTACGGGTTTACCGGCGGTATAGTACTCCGTAACCAAACCGATCACGATACCGCCAAGAGCACCAACCAGCACCGACAACCAGATTTTGATGCTGACATCCACGTAGTGCGTCAATGCTAGAGCGGCGAGAATAAATATCACCGAAGCGCCAATGGTCCCCATTCTGAGCGCTACATCTGGAGATTTGCGCGAAGATCCTTTAACAATTTGGATGCCAATAAGCGAACAGACCAGTCCGACTGAAGCCAGCGCCAGTGGCAGAAACATCAGCTTGTTCTGGTCACCCGCGGCCAGCGCGGTAATCACTTCAGGTGAAAGCGTTGCCGCGATTGCAATCGTTGCAATCATCGAACCGCAGTAAGACTCGAAAATATCCGAGCCCATACCGGCTACGTCGCCGACATTATCGCCCACGTTGTCGGCAATAACGCCTGGATTTCGGGGATCATCTTCTGGTATTCCAGCCTCGATTTTTCCAACGAGATCAGCGCCGACATCAGCGCTCTTGGTGAAGATGCCGCCGCCGACCCTGGAAAACAGCGCGACTGAGGAGGCTCCCATACCGAAACCATGAATCACGTGTGCGGTCTCAGGATCACCCCCAAAATATAGATACAGAATGCCCAGACCAAGCAGACCCATCGCCGCAATGGTAAGACCCATTATCGAGCCACCGTAAAATGCCACGGTTAAAGCAGCGGGGGCTCCATTTTCTGCGGCGGCGGTAGTGGTGCGCACGTTGGCCCGGGTGGCTGTAAACATTCCGATATATCCAGCCAGTGCAGAGCAAGCTGCGCCGACGAGGAACGCCACCATAGAGCGCCAACCAAGATCTGAAATCCAAATCAGTACCGCAACCACTGCAACGAAAACAGCCAGATAAGTGTATTCGCGCCGAACAAATACCAGCGCGCCTTTGTGGATCAAGTCTCCGATCTCGGTAACCTTACCGGTGCCTGGTGCATACCGGAGCACCGCTTGATAGATTCCAAACGCTGCGATTAGACCGATCAGTCCAAGCACAATGGGGATAAAGGCAACAGAGGACATTGCAACTCCTTTGGAATGTTAGGGGAACCGACCCACCGACTGGGCATATTGTGGGCGAAAGCGTGGATTTTACCACGCAGGATGGGGAAATCTAGCGGGTACGCTTCTCGTGCCACTGCAATTTCGATCGCACAGCGGTCATCTTTGCGTCAGCTGCGGCGCTTGCGTCGCCGCGCCCGTGGATGGGCTCGGTCGTACACCTTTGCCAGATGCTGGAAATCCAGGTGGGTATACACCTGGGTGGTGGATATATCGGCGTGGCCGAGCAGCTCCTGGACAGCGCGAATATCGCCACTCGACTCAAGCAGGTGGCTGGCAAATGAATGACGCAGCATATGCGGATGAACATTGCGCCCAAGACCCTGTCTGCGTGCCCAGTACTGTACGCGGCCCTGAATAGCGCGCCCGCTCAGACGACCGCTACCGGCCTTCTTGCCTCGGCCCAAGCCGATAAACACAGCTTGTTCTTCATCAGCTGCATAGCGAGTCCTGCACTCAATCCATGCGGCAACCGCCTCCAGGGCTTTTTGGCCGATGGGCACTACCCTGTCCTTAGAGCCCTTGCCCGTCACTCTGACCAGTTGCTCACTGCGGTTGATATCGGTGAGGTCCAGGCCTGTCAACTCAGACAACCGGAGCCCGGACGAATAGAAAAGTTCGAGAATCGCCCGGTCACGACAGGCAATATCACCGCCCGACGGGTCAATGTTCACCAAACTTTCTGCGGCATCTGGACTTAGCGTATGGGGCATCGGTTTCTCCGCTTTAGGTGCGGTCACACCGATAAATGGATTGTTGGCAAGTTTTCGTTCAGCGTACAGACGATCTTTAGATACTCGGCTTTCGTTCAGCAAGTAGTAGTAGAACTGCCGTGCCGCCGACAGTACCCGTTGTATCGACCGACTGGACAACTCCGAGCGATGCAGGAACACCGGAAAAGCACGCGCCTGCACGAATGTCAGTTGGCGAAAGTTATTCAGCCCCTGTTTCTCTACGAAAGCGGCTACCTTTGAAAGATCACGTCGGTAGGCATTGACCGTATGACTGGATAACCGCCGTTCGTATTGAAGGTGGTCAAGGAAGGCAGAAATGGGTTCTGATAATTCAGACATCAGCGCAGCCTGTGACTGGATTAACGTCGGCAGAGAATCGTATTAACAGTTTCGAGCATGGTTCAACTCACGTGACAGCGAATTCAATTTCCCCACGGTATACGGTGGTCGCGGGACCACGCAGCCAGAGACCGTCGCGACCGGACCAGCTGACCTCAACCATACCCCCGGGCAACTCGACCTCAACGGTGTCATCCACTAACCCCTGTTTGCGACATACGGCTGCAGCGGCACCGGCACCACTGCCACAAGCCATTGTCTCGCCAACGCCACGCTCCCACACGCGCAGCTTGAGGTGCTCACGATCACAAACCTGAACGAATCCCACATTGGCTTTCTGCGGAAAAGCAGGGTGGCACTCGATTGCTGGACCAAGACTTTTGACAGGGGCACAGTTGATGTCATCGACCGACAGCACCGCGTGTGGATTGCCGATGGATGCGATGTGAATTCTGACCTGTTCTTCGCCTATGTGAAGCACATAATCCTTTTCACAGGTCGGCGAATCAAAGGGCACCGCGGCAGGCTCAAACAACGGCGTCCCCATGTTGACCGATACCTGTCCGCCGTCCTCGAGAACCAGTTCAAGCTGTGCGCTGGACGTCTGTACAACAAGGTGGCGCTTGTCTGTCCAGCCGTTTTCTATCAGATAACGGGCGAAACAGCGTGCCCCATTACCGCATTGGCCCACTTCTGTGCCATCTGCATTGAAAATTCGCATAAAAAAATCAGCCGAATCGTTGCCGGGTGAGGCGACGATGACCTGGTCACAGCCGATACCAACGTGACGGTCAGCCAGATGGCGGATGATGTCAGGTTCCAGCGGCAATTGTGTGCTGATGCTGTCCAGCATCACAAAATCGTTGCCGAGAGACTGCATCTTGGTGAATGCTGTCGTAGCCAAAATCCCTCCAGATTGGATCCTGCGAACGATCAGGTAACCCAATTATAGAGGAGCGGGCCTATCAGGCGGCGCAAGATCAGACCACTACTGTCTGTCTTTCAGTTCCGGACAGACATTGATCCAATCGTAGCTGGTGTCACCCACCGCCAGAAACCAAGGATTCAAGACACTCGGTTTATTGTATTGCAGTTCGTTCCCCGCACAATCCATCAGACAACCACCGGCCTCATTCAGAATACAATGCGACGCACCTGTGTCCCATTCAGATGTTGGCCCCAGCCTGGGATAGACATCAGCGACGCCTTCGGCGACCAGACAAACCTTCAGGGCGCTGCCCATGCTCACGGTTTCAACTTCCTGCCCGCTTTGTGCTCGCAGCGAATTGCGAAACCGATCCACTTCCGCGCCGGAATGGGATCGACTGGCCACCATTCGGACCACACCGTCTTGATAGGGTCTGACTGTGATCATCTCGGCGGCGGCGTCTTCTACCTGACGCCAAGCACCACCGCCGGTGAGAGCAAAATGAGTCGTCCGCCTGACCGGCGTGTGAACCACGCCCAGAATGGGGAAACCGTTCTCAATCAGTCCGATGTTGACAGTGAATTCACCGTTACGCCTGATGAACTCTTTTGTACCATCGAGCGGGTCTACAAGCCAGAACCGTGACCAGTCCGCACGCTGCTGGTAAGTGATTTCAGAAGATTCTTCTGACAGTACCGGCGTTCCAGGCAGAAGCGGAGCCAGCTGCGCACTGATCAAGTCATGCGCACGGTGGTCGGCCACAGTAACAGGTGAACCGTCTGCTTTCTCAATCACCTCGTAGGCCTGGTCATAAATTTCGAGGATCACCTGACCTGCTTGCAAGGCAACGTCACATACTGCAGCCAATAACGAGTCACTGATCATTTTTCTGCCCGTACATAATCGTCAACAAGGTAGGTCGCCAGCAAACTGCGCGCATCGGTAAAATCATCCCTACCTCTCAATTGATCCAGTTGCCGGAGCGGCCAACCCATAGTTTCAAGCGGTTCCGGTTCATCGCCTGACAGTGGATCCGGATAAAGTCCCCGAGCCAGAAAGATCATGGTCCGGTAATTCGAATAAGCCGGTGTTAAACCAACCGCGGCCAACTCCACGATCTCGTGGGCTGCATAGCCGATCTCTTCCCGCATCTCCCGCAGGGCAGCGTCGCGTGGGCTTTCGCCGGGATCTATCCGACCCTTTACGAATCCCAGCTCGTAACGTTCATAGCCAACCGCATACTCGCGGAGCAGAAGCAGATGTTGTGGATCCGGCATCGGAATCACAAGAACAGAACCACTGCCTTCGCCCATGAACCGCTCAAACTGGGCGTATTGTCCGTTACCGAACATCAAGTCGACCGATTCGATGTGGAACAACCGAGTGCGGGCTATGGTGTTGATATCGAGAACCTCGGGCAAGTCGTTCATAAAAAGTTGATCCAGGGAGCAATCGTGGATGACCAGTTGCCTTCAGCTTAACGCACTCGGGCACTCTGCGGTATTTAAGTCTAAGCGCGTATCGCTCATCACCGTTAGAATTAGCCGCATCTGTAACATCAGCTGGTGTCCCCACCGGACTGCCCACACTGCTCTGACTGGACCCACAAACCGATGTTGAACTGGGCACATATAGATTCGGTACTTCTGGACCTCGACGGTACGCTGCTCGACCTGCACTATGACAACTATTTCTGGAACGAGTTTGTCCCTGCACGCTACGCCCAGAATCGTAGCCTAAGCGTGACTGACGCCAAAACAAAGCTATCGCCCCGCATGCTCGAGCTGCAGGGGACACTGGATTGGTACTGCGTCGATTTCTGGAGCAAAGAACTGAACCTGGATATCCTCGCACTAAAAACTGAACTGCGCCATCTGATCAAGTTGCGGCCCGGTGCCAGATCTTTTCTGTCCTATTTGCAGACTCAGCCCCAGCGCGTGATACTGGCAACTAACGCCCATTTGAAGTCCGTGGCGCTTAAGTTCCAGCAAACCGGCCTGGCACCACTGTTTGACCGGGTAATCACATCGCATGAACTGGGCCATCCCAAGGAGGAACAGACTTTCTGGGAAAAACTTCATTTGCTGGAAGCATTTGATCCCAAACGCACACTGTTTATCGACGACAATCTGACGGTGCTTGAAGCTGCCGCTTGCTACGGCATCCGCCACTTGCTTGCAGTATCTCGGCCCGACCTGACACAACCTATACGAACCCTGCCGGGTGGTTTTACCCCCCTTGATCATTTTGACGATTTGCTGCCCTCAGATTGTCCCCGGGTAATGTTTTGAAAGCGTCCACCGCTTCGATCAGTCTGGCATTTAAGCGCATGCTGGATGCTAAAAGGTCTCTTCCGGACAAAGATCAAGAAATAGCACTGGTGCACTTCGATCGTTTAGCACACGAACTGGCCAAATCAGACAGCCTCAACACCGACGGTCCACTTGGTCTCATCCAGCGCCGCCTTCGGCTTAAGATCCGGAAAAGCCCCGCCGGCATATACCTGTGGGGCAGCGTAGGCCGTGGGAAAACGATGATAATGGATGCCTTTTTTGACACTGTGCCGGGTGAACGGAAAAGACGGGTTCATTTTCACCGATTCATGCTGGAACTCCATCAGCGTCTGAAACTGTTGCAGCGCCAGCGAGACCCTCTCATGCAGGTGAGTCGCGAAATCGGACAGGACGTCGCACTTCTGTGCCTGGATGAGTTTTTTGTCTCTGATATCGGTGATGCCATGGTGCTCAGTCAGTTGCTGCACGGCCTCACAAACAACGGCGTCACGCTGGTGTTCACATCCAATACCAAACCCGACCAGCTATATAAAGACGGATTTCAGCGCGACCGGTTTCTGCCGGCGATTGGTCTGATTGAAGACCGCACTGTGGTTGTACACCTTGACGGTAACACCGACTTTCGACTTGAACTGCTGGACAGATCAGATGTTTACCTGACTCCGGACGATGCTACCGCACAGAGCCAGATGCAATCGTTGTTTACACACCTGGTGTCGACGATACCGGTGACAACGGGTTCGATCACTGTCAACGATCGGCGCATCCGGACCCGCACCCATGGCGAAGGCGTGATCTGGTTTGAATTCAGCGAATTGTGCGAAGGGCCGCGATCCAAAGCCGACTACGCAGAACTGTCTCGTTCCTACCACACGATTCTCATTTCCGGAATTCCGCAACTCAACGGCAGCCAGGATAGTATTGTCCGGCGGTTTATCGAACTGATCGACGAGCTCTACGACCGTCGGGTCAAAGTGATTGTGTCAGCCGAGCGCTGTCCAGAAGGCCTTTACAGCGGCAACCGGTTGTCTGCACCCTTTAATCGAACCATCAGCCGCTTAAACGAATTCCAGAGCGGGGCCTATCTCTCGCTGTCCCATAGACCCTAATTCATCTCTGACCTATCTCACAACCGTCGTCAGGTTTCGACAAGAGCTGCGCAATCCAGCGGTGAAACGCGTGAACACTGGGTTCGTACAGGGGTGAATACCTGCCAGCCCGGGCCAGTGACGACGACAAGCCCTGTTGCTGGGTCTCGATCACGGGAATATCTTCAGCCAAACCGGCTTCCATTCGACGCTCATAGGCACTCAGCTTGGTCGCAAAATCTGCTTGCTCGACTGAGGCCTGCGGGAAACAGACGGTCATATTGACCCGGGTTAACGCCGGTGCGAGCGGCATTGCCTCGAAAATCCAGACGGTATCAATAG
>LUSG01000142.1 GCA_001629395.1 Gammaproteobacteria bacterium REDSEA-S15_B12
AATTGGGGCACGGCTGACTGAGAGCCAGCATCGCCAAGATAATCTTGCAATTTTTTCTTTTGTTTTAGATGAGGAAGACAGGGGTGTATTAGCAGAATCGATGGTCGGCACTAGTCGATTAAGAGGTGACTGCGGTGATGAATATCGGGAACCACCGTTTTTGACTGCATCTGGTGATCTAAGTCACCATCTCGATTCTTTACCTAGTGTTTACGAACCAATTGCTGTACCCGGAAAAAGCGACCGGACTCAAGTGTTCAGTGGTACCAAGTGGGAAAAAATCTGTGGGCATTCTCGAGCGGTGCGAATTGGAAATCGCATTCTGGTCAGTGGCACGACAGCAACTCATGGACAGGACGTGATTGTTTGTCGTGGAGATGCACGGGGGCAGGCGGTATATATTCTAGACAAGATCAAGGCTGGTGTTATGTCTCTGGGTGGATCACTGTCAGATATCGTCCGTACACGAGTGTACTTGCAGAATGCGCAAGACTGTGAAGCCGTATCCCTGGTTCATGGCCGTTATTTTGGTGAAGTATGTCCTGCAAATGCGACTTTTGAGATCTCACAGTTAATCGATGATTACCTTGTTGAGATTGAAGCGGAGGCTATCATCGAAGAATAAGAGATTGTTAATTAGTCGTGGTTCTGCTCTTTTTCTATTGACAATATGAATTCGAGTAATTCTGAGACTAATTCTTCAGGCTTCTCTTCGGGAATGAAATGACCGCATTCCAGTGCTTTTCCACGCACGTTGGATGCGCGTGCACGCCATACTGACATCATGTCTAGATTCTTGCCCGTCTGCCAGCCTGGTCGTTTTGACATTTCGCTTCCCCAGAGTACCAGCACAGGGCAGGATAACTGTTTCCCTCGGTCTGTATCGTCGTGTTTCATGTCCAGTGTTACGCTACGGTAGTCTGCACACATAGCGCGCACGGTTTCAGGATCCGAAAAGCAGCGCAGATATTCTTCGTAAGCGGCTTCAGTGAAACTATTGGGAACTGACGTCCAGTTTTCGAGAAAGAAGTCCAGAAAGAGTTTTGGGTTGGCGCTGAATATGGTCTCTGGCAGCGGCGATGGCTGTCGCATCAATAGCCAGTGGAACCAGGAATAGGCCAGTGAGGCATCCATATTCTCAAAGGCCTCCATCGAAGGCATGACATCCAGGTTGGTAAAACTCAGCACAGAATTAGGATGGTCAAGTGCCAGGCGAAGTCCAACTCGGACACCACGGTCGTGACCAACCAGATGAAATTGATGATGACCTAAGTGTCGCATCACTGCTATCTGATCCCGAGCGCTTGCCTTTTTGCAATAAGTTGAAAGGTCGTCATTCGTTGACGGTGGTTTCTCGCTGTCGCCATACCCTCTAAGGTCTGGACAAACGACTGAAAAATGTTTTGTTAGGCAGGGGGCTACCTTGTGCCATTCGACGTGATTCTGAGGGTAGCCGTGGAGTAAAAGCAGGGCAGGGCCTGTCCCACCGTGAACGACGTTAATTCGGCAGCCGTCACCGTCTATCTGTGATCGCTCAAAATTTTCGAACATTGTGTAGCTCCAATGTGCGTATACTTGTTAGATCATAACCTAAACCCAGGTTGGGCCAGCAGTGTGCAAGGCTCGGGATAGCTACCCAGACCTGACCGCAACAAACAGCCTGATCACCGTGGAAAAATTTATGTATTATGATTCAATTGAAAATAAACACGGCCTTAAGTACGACCCGTTTAAGGCACTGATTGCCCCCCGACCAATCGGTTGGATCTCCTCTGTCAGTGCGGACGGAATTTGTAATCTTGCGCCGTACAGCTTCTTCAATGCGGTCAGTGACCGGCCCCCTTATGTGATGTTTTCTTCTGCTGACATCAAGGACAGCATACGCAACATCGAGCAGACCGGTGAATTCACCTGCTCGATGGCGACATGGCATACACGGCAAGGCATGAATATCTCTTCAGCATCGGTGCCGGCTGATACTGATGAATTTCCCTTGTCGGGTCTGACACCGGCTGTTTCAAACTTTGTAAAGCCTCCTCGGGTCAAGGAAAGCCCGGCGGCGTTTGAGTGTCGGCACTGGAAAACCGTGCCGTTACCTGATGTGGTGCCTGGTACTGAGAAGGGTCATTTTGTTGTGATCGGACATGTTGTCGGTATCTACATCGACGACCAGTTTATTGATGATGGTCTGGTCAATACGGGTGCGATGCAGCCCATTTCGCGTATGGGATACATGGAGTATTCAGTGGTTCGGCCGGAGACCGTATTTGCTATCAATCGGCCGACCGTGAATTCTGATGGCACTCTCGCTGATGTTGATCCCGGTGAGTGGGACGGGGTGTATCGCTGAAGCCTGACGGGAGCGAAAACGGTATGCAGGATTTTGTTGGCGCCAAAGGTATTATTGCGGCAGAACGGCTTGCCGAGTTGTCAAAGCGGAGTAACTGGCCAGGCTTGGTTCAGCTTGCCAGTCACTTCGGCGCGATTGCAGTAACAGGCTGGAGCCTGTTCGCGACCTGGGGCAGTTGGTGGAGTCTGCCTTTGTTTGTACTCCAAGGGATATTGTTGAACTATCTCTATGCACCCACCCACGAATGTGATCACCTGACCGCTTTTAAGTCGCGCTGGCTGAATATCTGGGTGGCAAGGCTCTGTGGATTCATTATTTTTAACCCCAGTGACTATCATCGCTGGTCACATTTTGCTCACCATCGCAATACACAGGACTGGCAGAAGGACACTGAACTCGAGCGCCCGGAGATTCGCACGGCTGGGCAATATCTGCTGGCCCTGAGCGGTTTTCCGCTGATCCGGTCAAAGCTTATGAGCATCTGGAAGCACGCTTTCGTTGGGGCAGATGAATGGTATTTAATCCCGAGCCAGCGGCGGGGGGTGGAACTGGCTGCGCGCTGGCATGTTGCTGGTTACGCTATTGCGATTGGGAGTGCCCTCGCACTGCAGTCGTGGTGGGTGCTGGTGGTTTGGTGGGGTCCGTTTTTCCTGATGCGCTGGTCGTATATGTTGCAAGGGCTCGGTGAGCACACCGGCCTGACCTCACTGTGTTCATCATACGTTTCCCGGTGTCCCGTTCTACAGGCTGCCCGTTTTACAGCAGGAGGTTGAGCAGAGACTGGGATATGCATTGCCCAGCATTTCTTATAGCAAACTTCACTGGCAACAGTTTTGCGCATTCCGAAAAGGGTATACCGAACTCGATATTTGCACCGAACATGAAAATCAACTTATAGCAGCAGGCAGGCTAGTCGCAGTTACCTCCAAGCAGGTCTCAGCGCCGTGTTAGCGCCAAATTTATCATGGGAGCGACCAATTCGAAGATGAAGGAATTGAAAGGTCATTCGGGTTTGTTTAGAGTGATCCAAACCGACTCTTTGACAACACCAAATTAAATGTAGGTGATCTAAATGCATGACCTGATCATTCGAAATGCGCAAATTGTCGATGGCACCGGAAATCGAGCTCGGTGGGGTGATGTTGCAATTGACGATGGGAAAATAGCCGAGTTGGGCACCGGGCTCGGGCGGTGCAGCGAGGAAATCAATGCGGACGGATTGACCTTGACTCCCGGCATTATTGACCTGCACACCCACTACGACGCACAGCTGACTTGGGATGTCTCTGCGAGCCCGTCAACGGGTCTTGGCGTGACCACCGCACTCATTGGTAACTGCGGATTCACCATTGCACCGTGCAAACCTGAGCACCGTGATCTGACCTTGCGTAATCTGACCCATGTCGAGGGTATGTCGCTGGATGCATTACGAGCGGGGGTCGACTGGAAGTTCGAATCCTATCCGGAGTACCTCGACTTTCTAGAGAGACGGGGTATGGTGCCAAACGTAGCCTCTTACTGCGGGCATTCTTCTCTTCGAATGTGGGTGCTGGGTGAAGAGGCGTCAACACGGGCTGCGACGCCAGAAGAGGTTGCGCAGATGAAATCGATCCTCGTTGAGGCGTTGTCGGTTGGTGCAGTGGGTTTCGCAACATCAACTCTGGAACAGCACAATGGCGAGAACGGAATTCCGATGCCATCGCGTCTTGCCGATGAACACGAGATGTTCGAACTGACCGGTGCCCTTAAGGAAGCCGGTCGGGGTGTTTTCATGCTAACCAAAGGAATGACGACAACGATAGAATTTCTGGAACAGATCTCGGCTAACAACGGCAGGCCGGTCATGATTGCAGCGATGTTCGTGGATCCCAATGACCCCGAACGCGTTTTCCGAGAATTCAGTGATATAGACAATGCTCGTCGTCGGGGTCGTGAACTGTGGGGGCAGGTAGGCTGTTTTCCACTCGGCATGGAGTTCACCATCAGGCACCCTTATCCGCTTGAGGCTTTTCTGGCCTGGAGGCCTGCAATCGAAGCCGACAGCGATGAGCGCTATCGGCAGATACTTGCAGACGAATCATTCCGTGAAAAGATAAAGGCAGAAGCACGTACCAAAGGTGTGCCTAATCGATTTTCTTATCACCAGTTTGATCATCTGACGGTTATAAGTGTGATTGAAGATCGGCATCAGGATCTGGTTCAGAAAACCGTTGGTGAGCTTGCCAGCGCAAGTGGGAAGGATCCCTTCGACTGGTTGCTGGATTTTGCGCTCGATAATGAGATGGATGCGATGTTCGACTGCAAGCTATTTAATACAGAAGAGGATCGTGTAAAAGATCTGCTCAATCACCCGCATGCTGCCGTGACGCTCTCGGATGCGGGAGCGCATCTGTCCTTTCTCTGTGATGCGGGGTTCGGATTACACCTTCTTGGTCACTGGGTACGCGACAGAGAGGATCTGTCGCTGGAACAGGCTGTACAGGCGGTGACCAGTCGTCCGGCTGATATCTGCAGAATCGCCGACCGAGGCCGAATCGTTGCCGGTCAGCAGGCTGACTTGATGCTTTTTGATTCAGCGACTGTTGGTCGCGGACCACGGCGACGGGTGACTGATCTTCCGGGGGGCAACAGCCGGGTCGATACGCCTGCTCTGGGTCTACATGGTGTATGGGTGAATGGTACACGGGTGGTTGATCAGAATGGACTGATCGCGGATTGTGGTACACCCGGTCATTTATTGCGGGAATTCCCTGGTACAGGCCGATAAAGACTATTTCAGCGACCTGACTATCGCTGTTTACCGACTGTGCCGATCTCACAATCTGGTAGGGAAACTCGCACTGCTTGGAGATAATGATTTGACAGAAAATTTTTTCAATCTTCAAGATCTCTCACAAGGCATTGCCAGGGATCTGGCCGACGGCGTATCTACACGGATATTTCCGGGAGATCAGGCCATGCTGTCGGTGGTTCAGCTGGAACCCGGCAGAGAAAGTGACGTGCATTCACATCCACAAGAGCAATGGGGAGTGATCCTAGCGGGTAGCGGGATGCGTATTCAGGACGGTGACGAGCACCCTGTAACCGTCGGTGACTTTTGGCGGACACCCGGCGGGATACCGCATGCATTTCGAGCAGGTCCAGATGGGGCGAAGGTGCTGGATATATTCAGTCCGCCGCGAGAAGAATATCGGATGGCGGGCGCCGGAGTTTTTGCGCCAGATTCTGAATGATCGGACAGCTGTCGCCCGCAATAAAACAATTGTGTGCGCGATGACAATTCTAAATCACTCTAACAGGGTGATTTGAATACCGTGTTGTTTTCGGCGCTGAAATCCCGTCGTTATCGGCGTTACTGGTTTGGTTCGATGGGTACAGTGGGTGCCAGCCAGTTGATGATAATGGCACAGGGATGGTTAATATTTGAACTTGGCCGCCAAATGATTTTACCAGTTTCTATTTCGCTCATTGATAAATTATTATTGTAAATAATCGACCAAGATAGATAATTATTATTATGAAGAAAACAAAATAACTCCTA
>LUSG01000143.1 GCA_001629395.1 Gammaproteobacteria bacterium REDSEA-S15_B12
TCTGTATACTCTGCATCCTCGCTGTTCCGCAACATGTCTGTCATCAGATCACGTCCAACCAATCAAGTTGGCAGTGGGTCAAGACACAACCTGTTGTCGGGTCACAAAACCTAGTAAAACGCTGATTGTGGCACAGGATGCCATCGACAATGCCCAATCCATCTCAACAGAAACTTTCTGGCCTAGCTTCTACTCGAAAACTCCAGGGATTACTGGCGGTAGGGCACCTTGCCAATGACTGGTCACCTGCTTCGATATGGTTGCTGGCACCGGCGATTGGACTAGCATTCGACCTGCAGCCCTCTCAAATTGGCCTTCTGATCACGCTCCACTCTTTTGGTGCTGCACTGGCATATCTGCCAGCCGGCATCCTCTCCGATCGGGTGCAACGACCGGGTAAGCTGTTGCTGTTCACGTTCTGGTGGGTCGGATTAGGCTATTTTTTAGCATCGTTTGTTCAAGATTTCTGGATCCTCGCGGCGGTGCTTGCCATGGCCGGTATGGGTGACGCGGCATGGCATCCCATCGCAACGGGTGTCCTGGCACGTCGCTTCCCAACACGTAAGGGCCTAGCTCTCGGAATCCATGCGGTGGGAGGCACGCTAGCTGAGGTCTTTTCGCCTCTCGTGGTAGGCATTCTGTTGTCGGTAATGGACTGGCGATCGGCGCTGCAACTTTCTATCTTGCCTCCGCTGATTATGGGTGTTGTGTTCTATAGATTTCGTGATGCCATTCCAATTTCAACAACCGTCGGCATCAGTAAGGTTGATCTGGTGAGCCTTCTTTATAGCTGGACCACTCCGAAAGGATTGGCTTTGATCACCGCTATTACCACCTACAACATGGCGCTTATTGCACTGATGACAATTTCACCGTTGTTTGTCCAACGCGAACTCGGGTACTCAACCAGCGAGGCTGGTTTGTTTTTTGCGCTGACAATGTTAATTGGTGCAGCAGGACAGCCCTTGGCCGGCCGCTGGTCCGACCGGATTGGGCGTCGTCGTGTATTGATCTGTGGATTAATAATTGCAGCTACGTGCGCCCTGTTGGCCACGGGATTCCCACATCAAGGGTGGACGGCTGGGACACTCATCGCAGCTATGGCAACTCTGGTGTTTGTCCGCTCCAGTGTTCTCGCTATGGCCGTTGACCACTCAGGACAGCGTGAAGCCACCACACTGGGATTTATTTTTGCTCTGATGGATGGTGTGGGTGCACTCGGCGCGGTCGCGGCAGGCCTTGTTGGCAATTTCGAACTCCATTATGCGTTCTCTCTGGCTGCTGGGTTCTCTCTTTTCAGCATAGGAATTACTGTTGTGGCATTAAGTCGGTCAGCCACGCACTGACCAGTCCGGTTTTACCTGCAATCGATAGGGTCTCCAGTTGAATTATTCGATATACTGTATATATATACAGTATATCGAATATCACACCATGCTGGAATATGCCGAACTTCACTGCCTGTCTAACTTCACATTCCTTCGGGGGGCATCTCACCCCGAGGAACTCGTTAAAAGAGCCCAAGAACTTGGCTACCGTGCCCTCGCACTGACTGATGAATGCAGCCTAGCAGGCATCGTCAGAGCCCATGTAGCTGCTCAGGAACACCACTTACCCCTGATTATTGGCAGTGAATTTTCTCTCGCTAATGGACCTAAGCTGGTTCTACTTGCGACCAGCCGGTTCGGCTATCGTTCTCTGACCCGACTGGTAACTCAGGCACGTTCCACTACCCCCAAAGGACAGTATCGACTTGTGGCCGATGATATGACCCGCGATGCACTTACTGACTGTCTTGTCCTGATACTGTGCAGCCTGCAATCAACACCCCGTCATACATCTGCTGACTATTACAGAACTCTTGAACAAAACACTGTCTGGTTAAGTGAACTCCTGCCAAACCGTGTATGGATTGGTGTAGAACAACTCATCAATGGCCAGGATTCCCAGCACCTTGAACAGCTTAGAAAGGTCTCAACGAGAACCAGGGTACCGCTGGTTGCAAGCGGCGATGTTCATATGCATACCAGAACACGACAGCGACTTCAGGACACGCTTAACGCGATTCGCCTGGGTATTACTGTACCCCAGGCCGGACACCAACTTTATGTGAATGCCGAGCGCCACCTTCGTAGCCCACAACTGCTGGAACGAATGTACCCAGCAGATATTCTCTCCGAAACTGCTGTTATTGCGGAACAGTGTAGTTTTTCTCTCGACGAGATACGCTATCAGTACCCAGATGAATTCTGCCCGGATCATCTCAATCCAACCGTGTACCTTCGCCATCTGGTCGAAAAAGGCATACATCAACGCTGGCCAGATGCTGTTCCAGAAAATATTAGGAACCAGGTTCAGCACGAACTCTCATTAATTGAAGAACTCAACTATGAAGCCTATTTCCTTACGGTATATGACATCGTACGCTTTGCTCGATCACGCAATATCTTCTGCCAGGGACGTGGTTCTGCGGCCAACTCTGTAGTCTGTTTCTGCCTGGGTATCACTGAAGTCGACCCCGCCCGGATGGAGATTCTATTTGAGCGATTCATATCGCGGGAGCGCAACGAACCCCCCGATATCGATGTCGACTTTGAACACGATCGACGTGAGGAAGTCATGCAGTATGTATATCGGAAATATAGCCGTGAGCATGCCGCATTAACTGCAGCTGTAGTGACCTACCGACCTCGAAGTGCCATTCGTGATGTGGGTAAAGCGCTTGGACTCAGTCTGGACCAGGTCGATCGGCTAGCACGAAATATCAACTGGTGGGACGATGAGAAAACAATCCCCCAACGAGTGCACGAAGCTGGCTTCAACTCCAGAAATACTTTGATTTCCACAGCACTCGAACTGGCCAGCGAGATCATCGGATTCCCTCGTCATCTGTCACAACACACAGGGGGGTTTCTCATCTCCCGGGAGCCTCTTTACGACCTTGTGCCGGTTGAGAACGCTGCTATGGTGAATCGCACTGTAATTCAATGGGATAAAAATGACATTGACACACTTGGGCTGCTGAAAGTTGATTGCCTTGCTCTGGGCATGCTGACCGCTATCCACCGCGCCTTCGATCTGATTCAAAAACACCAAGGCATTGCGTTAACCATGTCATCGATTCCAGCAGAAGATCCCGCGGTCTACGACATGATCAGTCGCGCCGATACCGTCGGGGTATTCCAGATCGAATCTCGAGCGCAGATGGCTATGTTGCCCAGACTTAGACCCACCTGCTTTTATGATCTCGTTATCGAGGTTGCAATCGTCCGGCCGGGACCTATACAAGGCGACATGGTGCATCCCTATCTGAAGCGGCGACGGGGTGAAGAGCCGATCACCTATCCAAGTGCAGCGGTGCGTCAGATACTTGAACGAACTCTGGGTGTACCGATCTTCCAAGAACAAGTCATAAAATTGGCGATGGTTGCTGCCGGCTTTACACCCGGTGAAGCCGACGGACTACGGCGATCCATGGCAACCTGGCACCGACAGGGTGGACTTGAAAATTACGGGCGCAAACTGATCAACGGCATGAAAAAACGTGGCTATGATGAAACTTTTGCTCGCAACATCTACCACCAAATTCTGGGCTTTGGCGAGTATGGTTTCCCCGAATCCCATGCTGCCAGTTTTGCACTACTGGTCTATATCTCCGCATGGTTAAAACATCACCATCCAGCGGCATTTACCTGCGCATTATTGAACAGCCAGCCAATGGGATTTTATGCGCCTGCGCAACTGGTACAGGATGCCCGTCATCACAACGTTGTTATACAGCCCGTAGATGTACTTTCAAGTAACTGGGACTGTACCCTAGAGGGGAAAAACGATCAGCTCGCTATAAGACTAGGGCTTCGGATGGTAAAAGGGCTCACCCGGTTAGGCGCACAACGACTGGTTCAGCTCCGGGGCCAGATGCCTTTCCAGAACCTACATGATCTTTCTCAACGAGCTGTTCTTAGTAAATCGGATCTCCAGGCACTGGCTGGAGCAAATGCGCTATCCAGCCTGGTAAATAGTCACCGTCGGCAGGCATTTTGGGCAGTTTCAGGTCTAAAAGACAGTAACCCAATCTTTCAAAACATGCAGGTACCTGAAGGATCTCCCCTGCTGCGCACGCCGAGTACCGCTGAAGAAATTCAAGCGGACTATGGCAGTACTGGTCTCAGCCTGGGGCCACACCCACTGGTTCTGCTGCGTTCCGAACTGGACCAACTGGGTATTTCCACAAGCGCTGAGGTCTATCAGAAAAGCAACGGGCAAAAAGCCCAGGTCGCTGGCCTGGTAATCACTCGACAACGCCCTGCCAGCGCTAACAATGTGACATTCGTCACTCTTGAAGATGAGACTGGCAATATTAATCTGGTTGTGTGGAAACGCCTGGCTGACAAACAGCGGCGGGAACTGCTAAGTGCACACTTACTCGGCGCGGTGGGAGAAGTTCAACGTGATGGTGATGTTTTACACCTGATTGCCCATCGATTACTTGATTACAGCAATCTACTGGCACACCTTGCCAACCAGTCACGTAACTTCAGGTAGGTCTTTATTCCAGAGTGAACTCGACGCCATTCGCGGCACAGGCGGCCTGCACCGTATTGCGCAACAAACACGCGATCGTCATTGGCCCCGCTCCACCGGGTACCGG
>LUSG01000144.1 GCA_001629395.1 Gammaproteobacteria bacterium REDSEA-S15_B12
GGGCGTGGGAGTCGTTTGAGCGGTACACCGATACCGCCGATCGCCCCGTAGCCATACCCTACACCGCCACCAGGCAACCCGATCTGGCCCAGCATCGCAGCCAAGGTTGCTGCCATCCAATAGGGTTGCTCTCCATGCTGGGCACGTTGAAGTGACCACGCGACCGTAATCAGAGTTCTCGAAGCAGCCATTTGCCTGGCGAGATCTTGGATCGTCGTGGCTGGAACACCGCATATACCGGCTGCCCAAGCTGCTGTTTTTGCTTGACCATCGGCTTTGCCGAGCAAATAGCCTTCAAAGCGTTCGTAACCCGTGGTACACCGATCAAGAAACTCCCGATCCAGAAGCTCTTCAAGAGCCAGTGTGTGTGCAAGCCCGAGCATTAGCGCTGTATCGGTACCAGGAATAATCGGCAACCACTCACTTGGCTGGGGCGCATCACTTGCCTGGGGGCTGATATTGAGCAACCGCATTCCCGACCCCTCAAAGGTCTTAAACCAGTTACTGGTCTCATGACGCGTCACACCACCCATACTGACCTGCGAGTTCTTGGGGTTGATGCCGCCAAACATGACCAGCGTCTGAGTGTTGGCTGCAATCATGGGCCACATGTTCTGTGCGGCATACATCAGTTTGAGAAAGTTCATCCCGAAAACATGAGGGATGATCGCCTGTGCAGCCGCCGTACTGTAGCTGCCAAACGACGATACAAACCCACCGAACGCATTTAGAAAACGATGGAGCTGGCTGGGGGCATGGTGAAAACAACCGGCACTGGCCCAACCATAGGACCCTCCGAATATCGAGGTATTACCATGCGTTTTTTGTACCCGATCAATTTCGGCCGACGCGATATCCAGCGCTTCATCCCAGGGCAACTCAACAAAAGTATCGTTGCCCCGAGTCTGACGCGAACGATCAGAACCTCCTTCCAACCAGCCACGCCTGATTGAGGGTCGCGCGACCCGCGTACGGTGGTGTACGGCGTCGGGCAGGGCTGAGGAAATACCCGAGGGATCAGGGTCCTCCTTGAATTTCGAGACACCGACGATCCGTCCACCCTCAGTGGTCACTTCGAATGCGCCCCAGTGACTCGAGGTGACTTTTGTCAGTTGTGCGGTCATTCGCTAAATCCAGTTAAATTCTTGAACTTCATGTATCCCAGTTCAGCAACCATCATGAGTGCCTATTCAGGATCCCCAACGCCCTGCATAACGCTTTCCCTTGCTCGGATCAGATCCCTCGTAAAGCACGCGACGCTTGATCTCGGCATCACGCCGACAGAGGTCGAAATCTTCTTCAGCAAGACGACCCCTTGGCGGACCCGCTACCGTGAAATGTCGGTAATGATCCTCCCCGCTGACCAACGCCACCAGGGAGCGATCGCCGCTGTTTTGCTTCATTGACGTCGAGATATATCGTATCGCGGATCCAATTCGCCGATCCGCCGTGGTGTTCGGGCCCGATGCATGGAAAAGATGCCCGTGATGCAGTGAGGCTTGCCCGGTCTGAAGAACTGCATCTACACCATCTCGGTCATCGACTTCAACGGCAATCTCCTGCCCACGTGACAAGAGGTTATTGTCGTCAAACGTATCGTTGTGGGGCACGCTCTGCCGCGTGTGACTACCCGGCACAAAGCGCATGCAACCGCTTTCAATAGTTGATGGTGACAATGCGACCCAGGCTGTGACCTCGCTGGTACTATCCAGGCCCCAGTAATTGAGATCCTGGTGCCAGCTAACGATCTTCGGCGAGTCTGCTTCTTTAATAAAAAGCCCGGAACTCCAAACCATCAAGTCAGGTCCCAGGATGGGCGTGACGGCATCAATCAGTCTGGTATTTCTAATCAACCGATCAAAAGACGGGAGCAACCTGTCGGGGTAGGCGCGCAGTAACATGAGTTTTTCCGGATCGTCTGCCAGATCCGACTCTGCCAACTCTAAATCATCACGGATTTCCTGAGCCTCCGACGCACTCACCACATCTACCGGAAATGCAAATCCATCGCGTTCGTACGTCTGGGCCAAAGCTTCTGACATCATCTATTGAGTCGCTCAGTTCACGGCTAAATAAAGCCCGCATCATACCTGTTTAGCGGCATCGGCCATAGCGGATACCGCAAGCAGATGTTCAGTCAGGTCTTCCAGCCGGCTGTGCGCATTGAGTCCACTGGTGTGGGGCATCACATACACAGGGCACCCGCCAACAGCGTCTGCTTGCCGGCCGGCAACCGCCTTGCGGTTGACAACCAGGCGCCAACCACCGAGCCCGATGAAACAACACAGTTTGGGTTTCAGCCAGGCTGCCAGTCGTTCGACACGCTCGAAGCCGGTTTCGAACTCAGTGCGTTCAACCTCATCGGCACGGGCCGTCGTTCTGCGCACCAGATCGGTCATTCCTACACCGTTGTGGGTCAGCGCGTGGCGTGGATCACGGTCGATACTCACCAGGCCTGCCTTCAGTGCGGCCGGCCAAAACCGATTTCCAGGCCGGCCATATCCGATCCCACTGTCCGCAGAATAAGGACTCGGATTCAGACCAACAATCAGCACTCGCATATCTGGGCCCACTGTATCCGGTAGGCTTCGGATGCGTTTCAGCCGCAACACAAACCCGGATGATTTCTTGGTGACTTTTCCACACGGCAAAAAACCAGCACCGATTACGAGGTCCACAGCCCGTTGGCACGACCAGTCGAGCGAGGGTCTCGCACTCAAATAGGTGACCACCCCATCACCTGGCGCCAATGAAAGATGCAGATCAGCCAGCTCCAAGGGTAATTCACTCACAGGTCGGTCATGACCCAGTGAAACATCGGGAACCCGTTTAGACTGAGTCACCGATCGATAAGTCCGGTTACCGGCAACAAACTCGGATTGTCAGGTGCGTTCTGCCCTGTGTTTTGCACGCTTAGCCCGACGTTCTGCCCAGCGGGGCTGGCTGCACAAAAGACCCAGAAATTCAATGACTGTATGCGCAGCAAGATACGACGTGGTGCCGGTCCCGACATCGAGTTGCGGATTCACTTCCACTAAATCGAATCCGATCACATTAGCGTGTGTCGTCAACGCGGCCAGTGTATCGCGCAATTCCGCATAACTCATTCCATTAGGTTCACCAGAAACACAACCAGGCACCAGTGATATATCCAGTACATCTATGTCGACGCTAATGTAACAGGCTGCATCTTTAGGAAGAATTTCAGCGACTCCTTTACCGCCAATGTCACGAAACTCCCCCATTGTAATTACTCGGTTACCGTCGTCCATGGAACGGTGTATCTGACTCTGCGCACTCCTCAAACTGCGGATGCCTATCTGCGTCAAGCTTTCAACATGTGACAGGGGTGTGATGTGAGTAAATGGATGTGCGTTGGTGAACTGAAGATCGTGTATAAATGGTGCGTAGTCGATGTGGGCATCGAAGTGCATCACGTGCAAAGGTTCATTAAATCCACGTACTACCGGATATGTCACGCCATGATCACCACCCAGCATCAAAGGAAACGCGCCTTTCCCCAGAATCTTACGCGTCATATCGGTTGCGTTCTTGAAAGTTGTTCGCACCTCTGTCGGCCAGACATCGACATCACCGACATCAGCGATCAGACCTTGACTCAATTCTTCCGACAGATACTGATTTCGCGTCTCCGGGTCATAGATGCTTTTCTCACCACCAGGACCTCGTGCGCCAAACCGTAGGGAATGTTCGCGTATCGCCCGTGGTCCCATCCTGGAACCGGCAAGAAAAGGGGAGCCCTCATCATGTGGTATGCCAAATACTGCAATATCTGCGTCCAGCTGGTCCAGATCCGTACAAATCTGCGACCTCATAAATGATGGGATACCAACAAATGGAAAGTTAAGCTTGACAGATGTATCTTCAGATTCAGTCATAATATTTTCAGCTGAGTCTCGAGGTTTGTAGGCGTACTGTACCTAATACTATCGGTGTGCGTGCGAACCCTTAAGCACCATGACCAGTACAAGATCACCACATTAAATAAACAATTCTCACGAACGGCTTTCCGGTAATAGATATATCACACATTCCAATCATGCTACCATGCTTACTAATCAGAATATTCAGACTATCAGGGACATGAACGTGCTGGACGACCAGAAATACTTTGTAGACGGCGGATTCGGTATTGGATTCGTAGCAAAATCTGGACAGTACGTAACAATCATAGATCTAAAGGGTGCGCAGGCTGGTGATTTTGTTGCCATAAATCAGAATGATCCCAACGAAGGACTCTCAGCAGTCAGAACGAGACGGCATCTACGATCTTTGTTTTTCGGTGTTGGAGACACCTTACTGAGTAACCACGATAATCCAATGCTAAAAGTCGTAGTCGACACCATAGGTGTCCACGACTCCACAGTTCCCGCGTGTGATCCCACAAGGTATTCAGTCGATTTCGGCGTGCCGGGACACCGCAATTGTCTTGAGAATTTACACGAAGGCCTGTCGGAGTATCAGGAGATTGATATTCTGGATGTCCCAGAACCATTCAACCTTTTCCAAAACAGCCCGGTAGTAGACGGTGGACGAACCGGAGTAGTCAACCCACCCAGTAAGGCGGGTGATCATATCGTCTTCGAGGTACTAATGGATGTTATCTGTGCGCTGTCACCGTGCCCTCAGGACATTATCCCTGGGAATGGACTATGCCCAACGGAAATGAAATCGATCGTCAGTAATCATATTCCGAGTAATGAATGATGCCGCTACTGATGAAAGCTCAAACCGAGCACTTACCAAGTGAAACAACACTTGAAATTCCGGGAGGTGAGGCGCGAGCTTTCCACGCTCATCAAGGCCAACTCCTTTCGATTGTTGACCTGGCGGGTCAACAGCCTGCCACACTCTTTGCTTTTGTGACAAACAATCTAAAAGAGTTTCTATCACCCCACCACACCAGGGTATTCAGCAATTCTTTTCTCTTAAATCTCGGCATGCGACTCGTAACCAATCACCGCCGTCCGATTATGGTTTTAGGCAAAGACACGGTTGGAACACACGATCTACTTTGGCCAGCACTAGATGCCCGCTATCTATCATCACAAGGGCTTCCAGATACAAATGGATGTGTCGAAAATGCCAAGAATGCCTTGGCCAGGTTGGGCGTTGTACCGCCCAGACTACCTGACCCGGTTAACTTGTTTCTCAACGTTGAACTGGGAAACAATGGAAAACTCACGCCGAAAGCCTTGCAATCACGAGCCGGCGACCATGTCCTGTTCAGAGTACTGATCGACTGCGTCTGCGTGGTGTCTTCCGCCCACAAAGATCCTGGTGGAGGGTTAAAAGCTCCTCCCACTATGCTGCAAGTCAGTACCTCGAACCTGGTGCCGAACTAGTTGGATCTGCTAACTCGACTCAACATAGAATGAATTTATGGGCAAGACTCTTACGGTCGCACCACGACGTGAATTTCAAAGTTTTCACGATCTTCCCATTGTCCTCGATCTGGATTCGATTGATGCCGACGTAGCAATACTTGGCATACCATATGGCGCGCCCTATTCCATGGATGATGTCACAAATGATCAAACCAACGCAC
>LUSG01000145.1 GCA_001629395.1 Gammaproteobacteria bacterium REDSEA-S15_B12
ACTGGTGGGTTACGCCGATGCATTGACTATGCTGGAAGAAGGCGCTCTAAATGACCGTGCCATCACATTACTGGACCGCGCGCTCAAGATCGATCCAGAGCAACCCCAGGCGCTGTGGCTGGCTGGAATGGCAGCCGAAGCACGAGGAGACCTTCCTGGCGCTCTGGAGCACTGGCACCGTCTTAAACCGGCGCTGCACGCTGACCCTCAAGCGCAATCAGAACTTCAAACTCTGATAGACCGAGTGACCGAACTGGCGATCAGTCGGGGCCTTGCGGTGAAAGATCAGTCCCAGACTGCCCAGCGGCTGAATCGACCAGCGGCACCTGTCACTCTGACAGTACGAATTGAGGTCGCCCCAGACCTTGCAACACAAATTGAATCGTCGCACACCCTTTATGTTTACGCCCGTTCGAATACGGGTGATCGCATACCGGTCGCTGCCGCCCAACGTTCAGCCGGCGAATTACCGCTTGAACTGGTTTTGGATGACCGCTCCAACTTAATGGGGACCTCGGTGCTATCCGACTACAACACAGTTACCCTTCGCGCCCACATCTCACGGACCGGCGACGCGATCAGACAACCGGGGGATTTGGTCAGTCCATCCATCCCAGTAGACCTCACGACCACTGACGCTATTACCCTTATGATTAGACAAGCGGACTGATCAACGCCGGAGTTCTGCACCAGCCACCACCTTAACCTTTGCTGCCCTAACAGAAAATCAGCGGCGTACTGCCCAGCTAAGCGGTGGATGATCCGACAATATTGAATTCCGGGCCAAAGGGGAACGCTGTGATATTGTCTGCACCTGCCTCGGTGACTATTAGGATATCGTGCTCTCGATACCCGCCCGACCCTGGGATGCCTTCCGGGATCATAATCATAGGCTCCATAGACACCACCATGTTAGGTGCCAGCACGGTATCGACGTCTTCTCGCAATTCCAAGCCGGCTTCCCGCCCATAGTAGTGCGATAACGTGCCAAAAGAATGTCCATAACCAAATGTCCGATACTCAAGCAGGTCATGTGACTCAGTCGCGATATCACAGCATCGTGCACCAGGTCGAACCAACTCCAGACCCCGGCGATGAACCTGACAGTTGATTTCCCAGAGTTCAAGTGACTTGGAATCACAGTAGTCCAGAAACAGTGTTCGCTCCAGCGCCTGGTAGTACCCTGAAATCATAGCGAACGTATTCAAGCTGAGAATATCACCCGCCTGGATTCGACGCGTCGTCAGCGGATTATGCGCACCGTCCGTGTTGATTCCCGACTGCACCCAGGTCCAGCTGTCCATCAACTCGGTGTGGGGGTAAGCGCGGGCTATTTCGCGGACCATTGTCTGGGTGGCGTGAATTGCGACCTCGTACTCCGGCATTCCCTCTCGAACGGTCTCGACCACGGCAGCACCACCAAGGTCGCAGATCCTTGCGCCCTCCCGGATCAGCGCAAGTTCTTCAGTCGACTTGTACATGCGAAGCCGCATCGCAACCTCGCAGATGTCAATCAGTTTTCTGCCTGGCAGCGCCGATCTGAGCTTCTCGTGATTCTGTAGCGTCAAATGATCCGATTCGATCCCGATGGTGACAGCGTCACCCACCAACTGCTTAACCGCTTCAAAGAAATTGTCCTTGTGCCAGTCCGTATAGATAAGGTTGTCGTGACCAAAAGTCTGTCGCCACGGCTGTGCACCATCGATATTGGCACTGATGGTCGTCAACCGGTCCGCAGTAATCACACACCCGTAGTTACGCCCGAAAGCCGTATATACAAAGTCTGTGAAATAGTTCACGCAGTGCATCGAGGTCAGTATCACTGCCTCTATCTGCTCCGCGGCCATATGCTGTGTCATTGCAGCGACACGGCGGCTCATTTCCTGATCCGAAAAGGTCGGTTGAGGCGGCGTTCCGTTCTCTAGCGTAAGCGTTTTGGGTCGTTCCAGCATACAGTAACTATCGATTTGTTACGGATGAGTAGACTTTAGCAGGCAGCACAAGCTGCCCAATCGCGTCCAGTACTTACCGGATGTCTGGAAAGACGCATTCCCAATCGAAATCGTCGAAAAAAACCATATGCTTCTGATTACATTGGGACTGGTAATCAGAACCGGATAATACCGAGGAGACACAAAAATAGGTCTTACGCAATGCATTCGTCTGTGCGTTTTCTTCTATGGCGACCGTCGCGATACCAGCGATTACCCCCCCTTGCCTTTCAATCAATTCTATCGCCGCACCCATCGTACCCCCGGTCTCTACCCACTGATCAACCAGTAGGACCCGGGTACCTGGCCGGAATGCCGGTTGACGAAGTTCAAGAGACTGTTTCCGTTTGGAGTAATTAATAAACTCCACTTCATCTGTTGGGACCGGCAACTTGCCTGCCTTGCGCACGGTCAGTAGTCCTGTGCCCAACCGAGTAGCCAGCGCCGCGCCCAGCACATAGCCAGCAGCATCAATGCCCGCAACGACGTCCACGGGGACTGTGCGAAACGGATACACAAGGTCGTCGACCATCTGCGCAAATGCCCGGCCATTAATGTAAGCAGAGGAGGGATCCAACCAGGCGAAGGCATCACCCTTTACCGTAGGCGCCATCAGCCTAAGATACGATCGCTTATTAGCCTCGCCATCTGGTGATCCAGAATTATTTTGTTGCACGGCAGAACAACGGCAGTTGTCAATCAAACGCGATAATCTGGTTCTATCTAGGTTGTAAAAGTCTTGAGGTAAATTGATTCCGGTGGCAACGAGTATGGCATCGACGTATGGCGCGTAGTCATGAACGTTTTCCGGGGTAATTCCTGAGGCCACCGCTAATGCGCCAGTACCGACACCTTGTCGAAATGTTTCTATCTTTTCAATTTCGGCAGCTTCGCCCGTCGCGACTCCTGAGGTAATCACAACATCCATCCACTGCGCTGCAATCTGTCCTGATCGCAAGTAATCCGCTGGATCGACGGCTCGCTGTTTCTTAAAAGCTGTTCCACCAAAATAGATTCCCGACCAGCCACTCTCCTCGCGGACGATATTAATTTCTCCAGCTTGGGCTTGTGACTCATGCTGCTCGTCTATACAGGCATCATCCGCCCAGTAAGCATCGATGGCGAGTCCCCGGAACTCAAGGTCACCCAGAATCGGGAAAGCATCCCGCCCGGTCACACCGAGGAAGTTGACCCCCAGCCAAAGCAAGGGATGTGCCTGTCTACACCGTTCGACTAACGGTAAAAACCGCGTTACATCAAAATCGTGATTGATCAAAAATACGCCTTGTGCGCCGCAGCGAACAGCAATTTCTATGTTTCGATCGATCTGCTCGTCATCCTGCGCATGAATCACAGGGAGTACTGCGGGTCCCACGGTCTTGAATTGTTTGTGAAAGATGTGACTGTGCACGACTCGACCTCGGATTTCGTTAACGTTCGGTAAGGTTAGATTACCTTTTATGCGTGCTTCCACAAACCCTCGGGGTATGGCCCCTGGCCTTCACTTCGGCACTGTCACCCGCAAACAAATTAGCTGGCTTCGACATACCCAACAGTCAACATTAACTGAGTCCAACAAATCGCTGAATCAGTGTGGTTATTTTCTTGGCGGTGTTTATTGCGAATGCCTGACGAAAAATCAACAACACAAAATTTGGCTGACTCAGTATCGACCCAAGCACACCTTTTGAAGTACTCTTGTAGAACAGTGAACTATAGAGAAACAACTCTGTGGATGCTGACAGTATGTGGAGAGCCAATTCCAGCGCGACAACACAATTTGTGAGTCATAGACCAGTGTTCTAGACATTCCCGCACTGCCTGAGAAAACGACTAAACCAGCCAACAGGAGAGTAAATGATGAGAAAAAAAGAAGTCCCCGGAAAACCCGATCACACTGACATCGGCAGACGAAATATTCTAAAGGGCGTTGGCGCCGCTTCAGCGGCAACCGCTTTGAGCGTGCCGATGATTCTTGTGCCTCCGCGCGCCAATGCTGCAACCGAACTCAACATGATTGCCTGGTATGGCCACGGCGAACCGGACATGGTCGAAGAATTTGAGGCCATGAACAATGTCAAGATCAAAGCGAAATATTATGCGGGTGGCGACAACATGCTGGCGTTGATTTCACAGTCACCCCCCGGTACCTACGACATTGTCCTCTCAGACGGCGAGTTTGTGCAGTTGCTTAATGAAGCAGGCTACATCGAAAAGATGGATCCCGGTGAATACAACATGGATGACCTATTCGATGAATACTCCCGATTCCCTGGACACTGGAAAGGCGATGATCTGTATTCTGTGATTGTCAGGTTCGGCTATTTAGGTGTTTCGTTCAACACCACAATTATCAGCCACGAAGAAGCTATGGACTACAACATCCTCTGGGATTCCAAACTCACAGGCAAGGTCGGCCACTTCGACTGGCACCTGCCTAACCTCGGTTGCTTGAGTTTAAGGGACGGTAATGACGATCCAACACCATTTGACATCAATGCCGCACAATGGAAAAAGCTGCAGGAAACAACCCTGTCGCTCAAACCCCAGGTCGGCGGTTACTTCGACTATGGCGGCACGTTTTCATCCCTGAAATCTGGCGAGATACACGCCATGTGCGGAATCGGCGACTGGATCACAGGTGTCGTCAAGAAAGACGGTGCGCCAGTTGACTCGGTCGTGCCGAAACAAGGGGGAATTCAGTGGACTGAATCGTATTCCATCGGCAAGGGGTCGCAAAAGCAGGACCTGGTCAAGAAGTTCATCAGGTACATGACTTCAGGTCCTGGTCAAGTTCGGTCAACACAAATGGCGGCGTATCCTGCTATGTCACCCTACAAATCCGGGTGGACAGCACTCAATCAGGCCAACCCTGCCGAAGCCAAACGACAGCGCATGAATCTAGATGGACCGAACTGCATCGATGATCTTCGCGAAGGCCGTATCCACTTTCGGCGGACACCGATTCAACAGTCGCTCGAAGAATGGAATGACTTTTGGTCTGAATATAAGAACGCATAAAACCCAATGAATTGAGCGGGTCAGTGGTTACTGGCCCGCTCTTTTTTCTGGGTTACAAGCAACCGGCATTCATTGAATACTCCTAACTCCTCACAATCACTCCGACAACTCCCGCACAGGATATTTCGATAAGCACTTATTCTCAGCAGCGTACAGTCACCGTGTATGGCCTGACATGGTCTATGCCTATTGTCGTGTGGCAGCTGGTATTTTTTGTATTTCCGCTGTTGTTTTTGCTGTTGATGAGTTTCTGGCTGGTTAAGAACTACCGCATGGTGCCTGGCTTTGATTCGGTGAACTGGATCAAGATGTACAGCAAGGGCTACTTCTGGGACGGTTATTGGCGAACTTTGGGTTATGCCGGCATCACGACGGTGATCACCAGCGTGCTCGCATTTCCCTGTGCGTTTACTCTGGCATTCAAGGTCTCACCGACTGTCCGTCGGTGGGCTATGTTTTTCCTGATTGTCCCGTTTTTTACCAGTTATTTGGTGCGCATATTTTCCTGGCAGGTTTTTTTAAACGACAATGGAATCATCAACGTTCTATTGAGTTCGATAGGGCTTGGCCCATTCTCGATGCTCAATACCTTCTTCGGCACGGTCGTGGGTTATCTGACTCTGTGCCTACCGCTGGCTGTGGTGTTACAACTTATCTCACTATCCAACGTTGACCGGCGCCTGGTGGAAGCCGCCCACAACCTCGGTTGTAGCACCTTTCGTACTGTTTTTGCAGTAATCATACCGCTCGCCAAAATCGGCATCATTGTGGCCGCGGTTTTCTGTTTTATCCTTTCTTTCGGCGATTTTGTCAGCCCCTATTACCTTGGCGGCTCCAAACCACCCACATTGAGCATCTTGATCATCGATACCACGAAATCAGGACAACAGTGGCCTCGTGCCGCGGTTGTTGCGATTACCATGATCGTGACGCTATTCACAATCATGTTTACCGCTATTGCACTGGCCTACCGGCGGCGCTCATGATCCGCGCAAAAGCGTACGATGGTCTATTCTACTTTTACGTCGCACTGGTGTTCGTTTTTGTATTTCTCCCTATTCTGACGAGTTTTATATTCTCATTTAATTCAGAACGTTTTCCCACCATCCCGTTGGGGCATTTCACCCTGGACTGGTACACCCTCGCCTTTACCGACGCCGATGTCTGGGACGCCTTCAGGGTCAGTCTGATCGTGTCCTTATCAGTTGCTTCTATCGCAACCTTCCTGGGTTTCTGTACAGCCTATACTGATTACCGCTATAACTTTTTTGGAAAGTCTGCCTATCTCGCACTCTCCTTGCTGCCGCCTACAATTCCTCTGGTCATTATGGGGCTCGCAATGCTAGCGCTACTCGCGCGTATCGGCATGTCCGGCAAGATAATATCCATCATTGTGAGTCATGTTGTACTGTGCTCACCGTTCGCAATGGCCATTGTACGGATGCGTTTGGCGCAAATTGACCCCAATCTGGAATCGGCCGCCTGGAATCTGGGTGCGTCCCAGTGGCGAACTATGCGGGAAGTGATTGTGCCCTTTTGCGCGCCGGCGCTTATATCCGCGTTCTGCCTGACTGCAGCTGTCTCGTTCGATGAATTTGCCGTCGCGTGGTTCGTTTCGGGTTTAAACAAAACAGTCCCGGTCATCATTCTCGAGATTCTACAAGGCAATACTGATCCCAGGATTAATGCCATTGGGTCGGTAGTTTTCGTAACCTCTATCACGTTGATCATACTTGCGCAGCTTATTTACATGCGAAAATCAACCCGGAAAACGCTCACAGGCTTCTGATGGAAGACTTTAGTGCCAACTAACACAGCACAACCGCTTGTTTTGTTTGACCATGTCACGAAACGGTTTGGCCTAACAACCGCGGTGGATTCTATTTCCCTGGAGATTTTCGAAGGCGAATTTCTATCGATTATGGGTCCTTCTGGTTGTGGTAAGACAACGACGCTCCGGATGCTTGCCGGGCTTGAGGAGCCCTCCGAGGGTGACATTCAACTCGCCGGCGAGCGCATCAACAACGTCACCGTTTCCGAACGGGACACGCCAATGGTCTGGCAGTCCCTGGCTTTGTTTCCCTTTCTGAATGTGATCAAGAATGTTGAATTCGGACTAAAGATGCGCGGTGTATCAGCCACTGAGCGGCGCCAACGTGCCCTTGACTGGCTCGAAAGACTGGAAATCGCTGACTTTGCTGACCGAGAGATCAGTCAACTTTCCGGTGGGCAACAACAACGTGTGGCATTGGCAAGATCGCTTGTCACAGAACCTCGTATTTTGCTGCTCGATGAACCGCTCAGCGCACTGGATGCCAACCTTGTGGTGCGCATGCAGGGCGTCCTGACGAAACTTCAGAAAGAACTCGGCATCACTTTTGTCTATGTCACCCACCGGCAGTCCGAAGCGTTTGCAATGTCCGACCGAGTGGTCATCATGAATCAAGGAAGAATAGAACAAATTGATTCAGCAAAAGGAATCTATCGCAATCCGGCAACGCGCTTTGTCGCAGAGTTTGTCGGTGCAAACAATATATTGACCGGAACGGTTACCGCGGTAGATGGACCGATTGAAATTGAGACCCCTGCTGGTCGTTTTAAATGCGTCGAGAGTTCGGATCACATCTGGTCAATCGGTGACACTACCAGTCTGGTGATCAGTGCCGATCTAATCAGACTAAGTACTAGTGCGGTAAATGACTCGAACGAAATGGAGTGCCGATTTATCAGCGAGGAATTCGTCGGCTCAATTGTCACCGTACTGGCTGAAACACCAGACGGCGAAGACTTTAGAATTCAGCTCCAGCAACGTGAATTATCAGAACTCGATCTCAATGTCGGGGCGACGATATATGTGCGCTGGGACAGTCACGATGCCCATCTGCTCCACGACACGTCCTGATTGTACAATCAAGGCATAAAACTGCGGTCAGAATCACAGTATTGTTGAGGCACGACAACAACACGTTCCAATTATGGAGGAGTCGGTTTGCTTGATCTGCTAATCAGAAACGCTACCGTTATAGACCAGCCGTCGCCTGTTGATATCGGCTGCCAGAACGGTCGGATTTCTCTGGTCGAGCCACATATCCAAGCACAAGCGGAGACCGAAATAGATGCCGAGCAGCAACTGGTAACGGCACCCTTCGTCGACAGCCACTTTCACATGGATTCGACCCTGTCGTACGGGCGACCCCGAGTCAATCAGAGTGGTACCCTGCTCGAGGGCATAGCCCTGTGGTCGGAGCTTAAACCGCATCTCACGGTCGACGACATTAAGCAGCGCGCGCTCACTTTATGTGGCTGGGCGGTAGCTCAGGGAAACCTTGCTATTCGCAGTCACGTAGACATCTGCGATCCGACATTGACTGCCGTCCATGCCCTGCTGGACGTCAGAGAAACCGTAAAACCCTACCTCGACCTTCAATTGGTCGCGTTTCCACAGGACGGCTATTTTCGATATGCGGGAGCAGCCGACCTGCTCACCCGAGCTCTGGACCTGGGTGTAGACGTTGTTGGTGGAATACCCCACTTCGAACGCACCATGGCGGATGGTGCACAGTCCGTGCGCGAACTCTGTCAGATTGCGGAAGCGCGCGGACTTATGGTCGATATGCACTGCGATGAAAGCGACGATCCGCAGTCCCGACACATAGAAACTCTGGTATCAGAGACACAGCGACTCGGCCTGCATGGCCGCGTAACGGGCTCCCATCTGACCTCCATGCACTCCATGGACAACTACTATGCTGGCAAACTCATGTCGCTGATGGCTGAATCACAGGTGCATGCTGTCGCCAACCCACTGATCAATATTACGCTACAGGGCCGTTCTGATAGCTATCCAAAGCGTCGCGGCATGACGCGGGTCAAGGAGATGATGCAGCTAGGGATTAATGTTGCTTTCGGCCACGACTGTGTGCTCGATCCCTGGTATTCACTCGGCAGTCACGACATGCTTGAAGTGGCTAATATGGGATTACATGTCGGGCAGATGACAGGCATCACCGAAATGCGTCAAGCATTTAACGCGGTAACTTCGCATGCTGCCGAGGTGCTCGCCCTGGAGAATTATGGACTTGAGCCAGGTTGCAATGCCGACATGGTGATACTGCAGTTCAGCCAAGCCGAATTAAACAATCCAATCCACTAGCGGTTCAAGAACTTACCGCTTTATCCTCTTCGGCACACAGGGTCGCGACCGCCCCTTCCAGACGTTCCAGCCCTTCCTTGATATCTGCCTCTGGAATAATGAGCGACGGTGCCAGCCTCAGTACATCACTGCCCGCGACCAGCGTCAGAACGCCGACATCCTGACTCGCCAACAAAAATTCACGAGCCCGACCAGACCAAGATTCGGTAACAACACAACCAATCAGCAGTCCCTGGCCTCGAATCGCCTGGAACACATCAAAACGGTCTGTAATCGCCTGGAGCCCCTTCACCAGCATCGCCCGACGATGGCTAACGCCTTCCAGAACCTCCGGCGTGTTAATCAAATCAAGAGCCGCGCTAGCCACCGTACAAGCGAGGGGGTTACCACCGTACGTGCTGCCATGGGTGCCCACTTTAAAAACGTCCGACACCTGCGCTGTTGCTAACGTGGCACCGATAGGAAATCCCCCACCCAGGGCTTTTGCGGTTGCCATGATGTCAGGCTTCACATCGTACCACTCGTGGGCATACAGCTTGCCGGTTCGACCGACTCCTGTCTGAACCTCATCCAGTACCATTAATGCCTGATGGTCATCACACAGGCGCCGGATGGCCTGCATAAACTCGGGCTCGGCATCGAGTACACCACCTTCACCCTGTATGGGCTCAACAATGACAGCACAGACCGTATCCGATAACGAGTTGAAGGTCTCTTCGAGTGCTGCCACATCATTAAAAGGTAGATGTGTAATAGAGCCTGGCAATGGCCCGAATCCTTCCCGGTAATTCGGTTGGCCTCCAACTGAAATATTGAGCAGTGACCGGCCATGGAAGGCGTTATCAAAAGCGATGATTAAGTCTTTGTGCGGCCCAAAATTAGAGTGGCTATATCGTCGGGCGAGCTTGAGCGCAGCCTCATTTGCTTCAGTCCCGGAATTGCAGAAAAAGACACGGTCAGCAAAGGTGGCATTGCACAGCTTTTCTGCTAAAGCGACTGCGGGCTCAGTCGCCATGACGTTGGATGTGTGCCACAACTTGCCGGCCTGCTCCGTAAGTGCGGAGACCAACGCCGGGTGCGCGTGACCAAGTGCATTGACCGCAATACCACCAGCAAAGTCGACATATTCTGTACCGGCCTGGTCCCAGACCCGCGAACCACTACCTCGAACAGGAATCACATCACCCGGCGCATAGTTCGGCATCATGACCTGATCGTAGGATTCGCGTGTGGTTGTGGTCATAGCCACTCTCCTTCTATGTCTTTATGTTTCAGTATTCGACTGGATATTTTACCCCAGAGCGACCCTTTGATCTGACTGCACTCTTTAAATTGAATACAAAACAGATATGATGACGTTCTATCTAACCAGACTGGATACAAAACGATCATGAGCAGATTATTCGGATCCATCAGACAGATGGGGTACGTAGTCCACGATGTAGAACAAGCCATGAAACACTGGATAGAAGTGTGTGGCATCGGGCCTTGGTACTATGTCGACAAACTGCCCGTCAAAGACTTTCATTACCGTGGACAACCCGGCTCACCACATTTGTCTATTGCACTGGCGAACTCAGGTGAAGTTCAGGTCGAGTTAATTCAACAGCGGGACACCTCTCCCACCATGTACCAGGATTTCCTGAACGCAGGCAATGAAGGCCTGCAGCACTGGTCGAGCTGGCCGGAAAATTACGACGATCTCTACCAACGCGCTCTTGATTCAGGCTATGAGGTCGGACAGGAGGCCGATAGTGTTCGTGGCCGGTTTGTTTATTTCTTTAACGAAGGACATCCCGGCACAGTCATTGAGATGGCACACTTTACACCAGAGCGCCGTCGAATATTTGATGCGGTCAGGGAAGCGGCCATAGACTGGGACGGCAGCGATCCCATTCGCGATCAGTGGCCATAATTACCCCGGAAGACTAGCCCAGAAGCGCCTCCGGTGCCTCGAGTACCCCGCGTAATTGCGAGAGAAATCGCGCACAAGGCGCACCATCGATAAGGCGATGGTCAAACGTCAATACCAGCGTGCCCAGGTCACACGCTACGATCTTGTCGCTGGAATAACGCGGCACACGCTGAATGCGCCCTATCCCGAGGATTCCGCACTGGGGTGGATTTAATACCGGTGTAAACCAGTCTATGCCCAACCCGCCAAGATTGCTCACGCTGAATGTTGCACCTTCCATTTCATCCGGGGTCAACTTGTTTTCACGCGCCTTGACTGCCAGCTCGCGCACGGTTCGTGCAATCTCCCCGATACTTAACTTGTCAGCATTGCGGACAACTGGCACCACCAGACCGCCATCAATATCAATCGCAACGCCCAGGTTAACTTCGTTATAACGGCAAATCGCCCCGTCAATAAACCCGGCGTTGAGATCGGGGTGATCCTTTAAAACCTGTGCAGTCGCTGCCAGGATCAGGTCATTGGGCCCAAGTGCAGCACCCCACTTTTCCTGCCAAACAGTTTCGTGCTCTACACGGTAAGACTCAAACCGACTGAAATCGACTTCTATTCCTTCACTGACATGGGGTGCTACGCCCCAGTTTGTACTCAGGCGCTCGGCCGTGATTCGTCGAATCCCGCTCAGAGGCACGACCTCACCTGCGGGTACCGATTTGTTTTCCGCCTTAGTCGCGGCGGTTCCATCATCAATCGCGCGCTGGACGTCTTCCTTAGTTACCCGTCCGTCAGGCCCTGTACCATCCACAGCATCGGCATTGATACCGTGCCTGTCAGCAAGGCGCTGGGCCACCGGTGTAACCCGGGGTCCTACTGCCACAGATCGCTTTTTAGAGTCTGGCTCGAGCGGTTGATCCGGAACCGTTTCACCCGCATCTCCGATCCAGGCGAGAACATCTCCCACATCATACTCAGCGTCAACTTGTCCCACAGCCTTGAGCAGGACACCGGACACCGGCGAATTGACATCGACCACCGTCTTATCCGTCTCTATAGATATCAACAACTGGCCCTCATCGATGCTTTCACCTTCTGAGATGTGCCATTCGACAACTCGGCCTGTTTCCATGGTGTGACCCATTGCCGCCAGTTTAAATTGCGTCGCCATTGCTACTGGTGGATCAACTCATAACCGCTTGAACCGCGGATACAACGCTTTCGCTACTGGGGACCACATGTTTAACCAGTTCAGCACTGAAAGGCATTGGCACATGCGGACTGCCGACCCTTGCCACAGGGGCTTTAAGATCGTGAAAACAATTCTCACCGATCATCGCGGTAATTTCGGAAACGGCACCCGCAAATGCCGAGTCTTCACCACAGACTATGGCTCGCCCTGTCTTGCTTACAGAGCTACAAATCGTATCAGTATCGAGCGGTGACAATGATCTCGGGTCTACGACTTCTACAT
>LUSG01000146.1 GCA_001629395.1 Gammaproteobacteria bacterium REDSEA-S15_B12
GGATAAGTTGAAGGGCAAGACAATTGCACATGTTTTTCACAATTCAGCTTATGGGAAGGAAGCCAATCCAACGCTAGCGGTGCTGGCCGAAAAATATGGTTATGAGTTGATGTTGCTGGCGGTTGACCACCCGGGTCAGGAGCAGAAAGCCACGTGGCTGCAGATTCGCAAAAAGCGCCCGGATTATGTGTTCATGTCGGGTTGGGGCATTATGAATTCGACCGCGATCAAAGAAGCCGCAGCCATCAACTATCCCATGGATCGGTTTATCGGTAACTGGTGGTCGGGTTCCGAAAACGATGTACTTCCGGCTGGCGCTGCAGCAGATGGCTATCGGTCAGCGACGTTTCATGCGTCCGGTGCCGAAACGCCTTTGCACAAAGATATCAAGAAGTACGTGTATGACAAAGGTAAAGGTGCAGGCGATGTAGATCGGATTTACGAGGTTCTTTATATCCGTGGATTACTGAATCATATATTTGCCATGGAAGCCGTCCGTAATGCACAGGAACACTTTGGTGTGAAAGTACCGAGCGGTGAGCAGACCCGTTGGGGGCTTGAAAATATGCACATGACAGCGGCTGATTGGGAACGCGTTGGATTACCCGGATTTGCTGAGATCAAGGTGACTTGTGAAGACCATGAAGGTGGTCATCCCGTCTTGTTTCAGCGCTGGGATGCGAGTGCTAAATCGTGGACGGTCATCAGCGACTGGATACCTGTTATGCGCGATGTCGTCCGGCCGATGATGGAAGCTGACGCAGCGAAGTACGCAGCGGAAAACAACATCACACCGCGTGACTGCGGTTGATATGTAGCGGTATTACTTGTAACTAAGGTAACTGTTGTGAGTGGCAATACAAGTTTTTTGAGTGTGAACAATATTGAGGTGATCTATGATCACGTCATATTGGTGCTCAAAGGTGTTTCACTCGAAGTTCCCGAGGAGGGCATTGTCGCCCTCCTCGGGGCCAACGGTGCTGGTAAGACAACCACACTGAAGTCTATTTCAAACCTGTTGGCTAGTGAACGCGGCGTCGTCAGCAAAGGGGCTATTAATTATCAAGGGGCCAGGATAGATGCGCTCACGCCCAATGTATTGGTGAAACGTGGTGTCATCCAGGTGATGGAAGGCCGCCACTGTTTTGAGCATCTGACGGTCGAAGAAAACCTGTTGACTGGCGCTTATACGCGTAGCGGTGACCGGAAACGCGTGGTAGATGACTTAGAGCTCGTTTACAATTATTTTCCACGCTTGAAGGACCGCTTTAAATCACTTGCGGGCTATATATCCGGTGGCGAACAGCAGATGGTCGCGATTGGTCGCGCGTTGATGGCAAGACCAAAGCTGATGTTATTGGATGAGCCGTCAATGGGGTTAGCGCCGCAACTAGTCGAAGAAATATTCGAGATCGTCAAGCGGTTGAACGAAGATGAAAAGGTTACTTTCCTACTGGCAGAACAGAATACCAATATGGCGCTGCGCTACAGCCGATATGGTTATATCCTGGAAAACGGTCGGGTGGTGATGGATGGTGACGCACAAACACTATTGGGCAATGAAGATATCAAAGAGTTCTATCTTGGAGCCAGTGGTGGTGACCAGCATAATTTCCGAGATATGAAACAATATCGCCGGCGTAAGCGTTGGCTCTCCTGATCGGTTACACCAAATAATTTGTTACCAATCTAATGTGTCATAAAGGCTCGTTTGAAGGTGCCTATCCAGTTTGTACTTGCATGACTCGACTGAATCTTGGCGGGTGTTGCGATTGCAACAATTGAGCAGGTGACTGCAATGCCTGATTTTTACGATGCTCTAGAGACCCGTGATTCGGCACTTCGGGAAAATCAGCAGTATGATGAACTGAAAAAGCAGTTGCAAAACGCCCGGGACCATACGCGGGCCTATGCCGAGATTCTCGGCGACGTTGATATTGCATCTGTCAATGACAGAGCCGCCCTGTCTGTAATTCCCCTCACTCGAAAGTCAGACATTGCTAAACGTCAGAGTGAGCTACCGCCACTGGGTGGGTATGCTGCAGCTCCGATAGACAGCTTTTATAACGTGTTTGCCTCACCGGGTGGAATTTTCGAGCCTGGTGCTGGACGGGACGATTACTGGAATTTTGCCCGTGGGTTATATGCTGCCGGCGTACGGCCCGGTGACCTGATTCATAACACATTCTCGTATCACTTTACCCCAGCCGGTCTGATGGTCGACAGCGCGGCACGCGCGTTAGGATGCCCAGTATTTCCCGGTGGTGTCGGGCAGACTGAACTGCAGGTTCAAGTGATGGCGCGACTCAAACCGCGGGCGTATTGCGGGACACCGTCATTCCTGAAAATCATCCTGGACAAAGCTGCGGAGATGAAAATTCCGGTGGATACGTTGTCGTTAGGGCTCGTGGGCGGGGAGGCACTGCCGGGGAGCCTGCGTACCGAACTCAGTAATTCGGGGGTCGACGTAGTCCAGTTTTATGGCACCGCAGATCTTGGGATGGTTGCCTACGAATCCTCGGCAAAAGAGGGCTTGATCCTCGAGGAAAAAGTGATTGTGGAAATCGTACGCCCCGGTACCGGTGAGCCGGTACCGGAAGGCGAAGTTGGTGAAATTGTCGTGACGACACTGTCTCCGGAATATCCGCTGATCCGATTTGCCACCGGCGACCTGTCTGCATTTATGTCGGGCAATAGCCCCTGCGGGCGAACAAACCGGCGGATCAAGGGCTGGATGGGCCGAGCTGATCAGACCGCGAAGGTTCGCGGGATGTTTGTTCACCCATCTCAGGTGGCATCGGTGGTCTCTCGTCATGACGAAGTGCTTCGGGCTCGTTTGGTGATTGGTCGTGTCGATAACCAGGATGTGATGACCCTGAAATGCGAAATCGAGAACCATCAGGAATCGATCGAACAGTTAATCGAACGGAGTGTTCGGGAGATCTGTAAGTTACGCGCCGATATCGAGTTGTTCGCGGCTGGAGAATTGCCAAATGACGGTGTCGTAATTGAGGACGCCAGGCCTCTGGACTGAGTGAGTTTCGCTCCATCGGTCGAATTTTTATAGTACTGACGAAACCCATCACACGGTGTCGCTGTTTCCACTCAATCAGGGTGCCGGTCCTTCCGGATTCGGCTATCGTTCAACTGCCGAGGCAGTGACCCTCGGCCTTGATCTCTCCGGTAAAACCTATCTTGTAACGGGTTGTTCCACGGGACTCGGCCGAGAGACGCTCCGCGTATTAACTTTAAGAGGCGCCTGCGTGATTGCATTGGCGCGAACGATTGAGAATGCTCGTAAGGTCTGTGCACAGGTGGCGGGGGATACCGTTCCACTGGCCTGCGAACTGTCGGATCCAGGCAGCATCAATCGTGTAATTGATCAGATCAGGTCACGTGATTACAGGCTTGATGGCATTATCGCCAATGCCGGAATCATGGCACTGCCGAAACTGCAGCAGAAATTCGACCTGGAACTTCAATTTTTGACCAATCATGTTGGACACTTCATGCTGGTTACAGGTCTGATTGATCAGCTGACGGATCATGGCCGCGTTGTGATGCTGTCCAGTGTCGCCCATAAACGCACTTACCACGATGGTATTCAGTTTAATAATCTCTCCGGAAAAAAAATGTACGTGCCATGGCACGCTTACGGACAATCGAAATTGTGCAATCTTTTGTTTGCACGGCACCTATCGACTCGGTTACCTGGGTCAGGGCAGACCGCAAATGCCGTACATCCAGGTGTCATTGCGACACGGTTGACACGACATATGAATCCGCTACTGCGCGTTAGTGCACGTGTGGTCTCTCCGTTGTGTCTAAAGAACGTAGCTCAGGGCGCCGCAACCCAGTGCTATGTTGCTACCCATCCGGCGGTCGCAGGTATGACTGGTCGTTACTTTGTCGACAGCAATGAAGCCATCCCCAGTCGTTTCGGCCAGGATGATGCGCTCGCGTCGATTTTGTGGGCACGTACTGAGGACATTGTTAGTCAGTTCGATTGATTCAGTTCTGTTGATGTCCCTTGGTTAGGGTGCATGGGTGGGCCCCATGGGTTCGAGTCGCACACCGGAGCGCAGATTTCGATAGTCAAGCGTCGTCAATCGACAGGGATGTTCACCGGGAGATTCGACGATAATTGTTCGCTCAGCGATGGGGTCATAATCAGCACGGAAGTGCACGGTACTCTTAACAACAAGAATATGCTGATTTTCGGGTTCGATACCGAGGTGGGTAAAACAAGCACGGTCAAGGTTCTGAAACCGGAGGCTTGAAACGATCACACGCACATCGCAACCTTCAAGTTCTACCCTTAGAAGCGCAGTTCGCCCGAGGTCGGTTGTCACGCCCCTGGCCATCTCACCGGAGCACTCGAATACACCATCGCCGAGTGCCTCAACGCGAAAACGACCGTGAAACGGTGATAGCTTGGATCGCCCCATTTTTCCACCCAGGTCAGTTTCAAAGCTATCTCCCACTGACAGGGCGTGGGCCATGTCCGCGACTTCCGGGTCATTGATAAAGGCGACCACTGCTCCTTGTGCTCCGTGCCGAACCAGAGCATCGAGAATACCTACAGTGTCCGAAGTTCCACCCGCTCCCGGGTTGTCCTGCGCATCAGCAAGCACTACTGGCCCTGCATTTTCATCCATTGCTGCACGGACAGCGTCATCGGCAGACAGTAGATTGTTGTCGAACAGAGGTTCGGCCTGCATGAAAGCATCAAAGACGCCCACAGCAGCGTTTTCGGCGATTTCCGCATCAGTGTCATACGCCACGACCGCGGCACCACATTCCTGGATGTCAGCTGGTGGAAAACCCAATGCGAGATCGATGCTGACAACGCTACCGTCGAATTCCTCGACCTGCTCGTAAAGTTCACGATTAGGCGTCGCGCCGGTCCATTGGGCTGAAAGGGGTACCAGAAATGGCAGCTTGCGAAAGGTCTTGTTCAGACGCCCACCAGCCATCAAGTGGTTGAGCAGGTGATAAGCCCGTTCTCCCGTCGCATCCATATCAATGTGTGGATAGGTGCGGAAAATGGTCATGGCTGACGATTTCGCAACCATACGTTCAGTAATATTGGCGTGTAGGTCGAGGCTGATGACGACCGGAATGTCAACGCCGACAACCTTCCGTATACGGGTCAGCAATTCTCCTTCACCATCCTCAGCGTGTTCGGTCACCATTGCGCCGTGAAGATCCAGGTAAACACCATCCAGTGAGTGATACTGTTGGAGGTCCTCAAGCAGCATACCGGTGATTCTTTCGTATGCGTCCTCGGTGACGTGGGCCGATGGTTCAGCGGAACACCACAGGAGCGGGAGCAGCTGATGTTCATCAGACTTCGCAGCATTGATAAATCCAGTGACTGGCAGGTTAATACCGGCCACAGCGTCGAACAGGTCCTCTCCGCGGGTCAGCCCCGGCCATGCGTCATGCATCTCGAAATCGCTGAATTCGGCACCGATCGATGCAAATGTGTTGGTTTCATGCTGAAACCCACCAATCGCAATTTGTCCCATACTCGGAGTTCTCCAATGAAGCGGTTCGTGAATCCCTAATTGCGGACCAGAATATCAATTAAGTTATTAATATTAAACCACTATTATGATCATTTCGCTCACTGACCAGGCCCGTAGGCTTGATTTTGATAATGATGCTCTTAATAAGAAACACTTATGCTTTGAATAACCATATTTGACTGGTTTAGTACATTAGTATATTCTGGACATCCTTTCCTACCTAGAGGGGTACTTAGTAAATGCACTGGATTAATTCTGTTCGCGGTTGGGTCGGGTCATTAGCGGAACTTGGTATTTCCATAATCGCCCTCGGCGTGGTACTCGGCATCTTGTTTGACGATATACCATTCCTTCCTGTCGATGTAACAGGCAATGTGATTGCATTTGTTAACGCTCTTGGAAGCCAGGGCCTTGTTGGTTTAGTCGCACTGGGTATTATCTGGTGGGCCTTCTCCAGACGAACATGACCTGACATCCAATAATCTTTGGTGGATAAGGGGGCTTTCGAGCCCCCTTTTTCTTTCACCTGCGCAATTGATGACAGAAATTGCCGAACGCCTTGTCCAAAGCTATATCCTAGAAGCAGTTCGCTTTAAACTTCTAGCACACTAAACTTGTTTTCCACGGTAGGCACTGCCGCGGCTTCAATATTCTGGATTTTCGCTATGAATCTTGCACGTTTCCCCCGACTTCGGTTCGGACATTTGCCGACACCGCTTGAACTGTTGAAAAATTTAACTCGTGAACTCGGTGGACCGGAAATCTGGATCAAACGTGATGACTGTACCGGGATGTCCACGGGCGGCAATAAAACCCGAAAGCTTGAGTTCCTGATGGCACAGGCTCAAGCGGAAGGTGCGGACATCGTTCTGACTCAGGGTGCAACTCAATCAAATCATGCCCGGCAGACTGCTGCATTTGCTGCTCGCATGGGAGTCGACTGCCACATTCTGCTGGAGGATAGAACCGGAATTAAAGACTCGAACTATCAGCACAACGGCAACGTCTTTTTGGATGTGCTCCACGGCGCGAGCCTGGAACATCATCCAGGCGGTACCGATATGGAGGCGGTCATGGCAGCTTCAGCTGAGGGCTTTCGTGCCCAGGGGAGGTACCCCTATACGATACCTGGGGGTGGTTCCAATCCAACCGGTGCACTGGGCTATGTCAATGCTGCTCTTGAACTGGTGACGCAGGCAAATGATCAGAATCTCAGAATTGACGAGGTGATACATGCAACGGGCAGTACAGGCACGCAGGCAGGTCTGGTGGCAGGACTGGCTGGAATAAGTAGCGGTGTCCCAGTATTGGGTATCAGTGTTCGTGCTGACCGTAAGAACCAGGAAGAGAATGTTTTTCAACTTATGGTAGCGACAGCAGAACTGGCGGGTTGTTCGACTGCGGTTAACCGCGAAGATGTTGTTGCGAACGCTGACTATGTGGGAGAGGGTTATGGTATACCGACGCCAGGCACGATCGAAGCCATTCGAATGCTGGCCCAGCTTGAGGGCATCCTCCTAGATCCTGTGTATTCCGGGAAGGGTATGGCGGGGTTGATCGATCTGATTCGAAAAGGTGTGTATCGACGCGGCCAGAATGTGGTGTTTGTGCATACGGGCGGGTCAGCGGGTCTTTTCGGCTACACCAATCGTTTCCAAACGGTAGCAGGTGATGCCGCCGCCTGATGTTTAGCCCGATGTCAGCTAACGATCATCCGGTGGTGGGGGTCATCGGCGGCATGGGCCCTGATGCGACCGTCGACCTGATGCGGCGCGTTATCTGTGCGACGCCGGCAAAAGATGATGCCGACCATATCCATCTTCTAGTAGACAACAACCCCAAGGTACCCTCCCGAATCGCTGCGCTGGTCGACGGGCATGGTGAAAGTCCGGCGCCAGTACTGGTGCAGATGGCACAAAATTTAGAGCGCGCTGGCGCAAACCTGCTGGCCATTCCCTGTAACACGGCCCATGCCTACCTCGAGCACATTCGAAGTGCAGTTACGATACCGGTTTTGGACATGATTCAGATGACGGCTGACCGGCTGACTGGACTGTCTTCACAACCAGAAACAGTCGGTATTATCGCATCGAGTGCCGTACTAAAAACGAAGTTGTACGCAAAGGCGCTCGAGGCGCATGGGCTCGACGTTGTATTACCAACGCTGGCAGACCAGGACGCCGTGATGGCCTTGATCAAGAAAGTAAAAAGCGGACAAGTGTCAATTGCAGATCACCAACGATTCAGCGACATTGCTAACTGTCTGGTTGAAAGCGGTGCACAAGCGATTGCAGTGGCCTGTACTGACCTTTCGGTAATGGGTCAGGATGGATTGATTAGCGACGTGCCGTTGATCGATGCGCTGGATGTACTGACAGAAGCAATCGTGACGTGTGTAGAACAGTTAGTGCAATCACCCGTGCGTGATACGATTCAGGGTATTCAGTGATTCACCCAGTGACCGTTTCAACATAAGTAAGAATTCTCTGCGCAGCCCTGCGCAGGGTGCCTTCATCCAGGCATAGGCTGACACGGAGCAAACCCTGACCGCTGCTACCGAATCCATCACAGGGCAGTAGACGAACATTCCGCCACCTTCTGCATACAGGTGGGCACCGTGCATGTGGGACAAGACTCCTTTAACAACGTCCCGATTCCGCATTAGTTTATCGCGAACGACGATGGCGGTATGTTCATTCTGTTCCAGTGCGTATGCTGCGGCGTCCTGAATAAAAGCGGGTAGGCCGTACGCCATACACATGTTCAGATTGTAGAACTGATCGTTTAAAGATTCCGGAGACACCGTCCATCCGCATCGCCAGCCTGTCATGCGGTGCGATTTCGACACACTTGAAATAGTTACTGTGATGTCGTCAGCACCCGTCAGGCTGCTGACACTAACGAAATCTTGCGGGGCGATCTCAGCGTACACTTCATCACTGATGATCCAGACCCTGTTTTTCCGGCACAATTCGACAATCTGCATAAGCAGTTTTCGACTATAGACAGCACCTGTCGGATTGTTGGGAGAATTGAGGAGTATGGCTCGGGTCCTCGGGGTGATGGCTTTCTCCAGGGCATCAATATCGATCTGAAATCCTTTGGCTACATCTGTTGGAAGCGGGATCATTGTTGCGCCACTGAGTTTTACTGCAGCGGGATAGGTCGCGTAATATAATTCCGGAACAATGACTTCAGTGCCATGCTCGAGTAGGCATAAAGATGTGGCAAAAAGGGCATTTTGAGCACCAGAGAATACGCTGACATTGTCGGTACTGACCTGCTGGCCGGTACGTGACTGGTGTCTTACTGCGATGTTGTGCCTGAGGCGATCGTCACCCAGCACTGAGGTGTAATGGTGGCGGCCGGACTCAATTGATTCGATACCGGCCTGCTGGATCTCGCGAGGTGTGTATTCGTCTGATTCTTCACCTACGCTGAGTACGATGACGTCATCATCATGCTGTTGTCGAAAATGGTAGGTCTAGATCTGGGGGCACGGTTGATACCTGGATTATTGGGTTTAGGTCAAATGCATGGTCAGTGATCGAAGTGGAAGTTCGGCTATCCAGATCTGAGCAGGACAACCTGACAGGGGGTTCCCGTCAACGTTCCAGGCACAGTCCGGTCGTCGTGCGGTGCAGGATCTTCAGATCGGCTGGGCATTTTTCCATGGTTACAGGCACCGTAACATACCAGTTCTGTGATGCATTGTGTGTTACCGGACCGTCACATTATTGTTTATCATGCAGTGACCAAACCAGGAGTTCGTGCAATGGTAGATGAATCGGCACACACATCGCTGCAGAGTTTAGCGGACAAATTAGATCAAGAGGCACGCCCGGTTCATGATTGGCATCCTTCACACGTTGCCGATATCGACTTGCGAATTTGGCGGGACGGTACGTGGTACTACCAGGGTTCGCCGATACATCGACTGCGGTTGGTCAAGTTGTTCGCGTCTGTGATGCGTCGCGATGACGATGATTATTACCTGGTGACCCCCGTCGAAAAACTCAGGATTCAGGTGGATGATGCGCCATTTATAGCGGTTGAAATCGATCGGGAAGGCGCTGGGGAATCACAGCGTCTGCTGTTTCGTACCAATGTTGACGATGTGGTCGAAGCGGGTCCCCGGCACCCCATACGGGTCGTGATTGATCCATTGTCCGGCGAACCGTCTCCTTACATCCTGGTTAGGGATCGCCTCGAGGCGTTGATCTCACGACCCGTGTTTTACCAGATGGCCGACCTGGCGCTGATGGAGAACAGCGCCAGTTCCACCGAGTTCGGTGTCTGGAGTTGTGGGTGCTTCTTTGTTCTGGGAGAAGCGACCTGATTAAAGATCAGGTACTGGGACCATGATACAACTGAATCTCGATCAGTGCCCGGTGTCAGGCCTGCGCTAGTCCCTGCTCGAGGTCCTCTATGATGTCATCGGCGTCTTCGATTCCAACCGACAGTCGGACCAGGCCATCCGTCAGGCCCCGTTTCCGTCGATCCTCATCAGGAACGTCGGCGTGAGTCATCGTCGCCGGGTGTGTGATCATGGTTTCCACACTGCCCAAACTTTCAGCGAGTCCGCACAGATTTACCGCATTCATCAATCGCCGCCCTGCTTCGGCACCATCTTTGAGTTCGAAAGCAATCATCCCACTGAATCCGGACATCTGGGCCTTGGCAATATCATGCTGGGGGTGGGACGGCAACCCGGGAAACAAAACCCAGTCGATTTTTTTATGGGATTCGAGAAAGCTTGCAATACGCATGGCCGATTCCTCATGGCGCTTCATACGCAGGTGCAGTGTCTTGAGACCGCTTAGATTCAGCCAGCAGTCGAAAGGGCTCGATACAGCACCGATGGTCTTCTGGATATATTTCATCTCATCGAAGATATCTTTTCGATTCGTAGCCAGTACACCACCGATAATCTGATTGTGCCCAGAGAGATACTTGGTTGTACTGTGCATCACGATATCAACGCCGAACTCAAGCGGGCGTAGAAATACCGGCGTTGCAAAAGTTGAATCAACAGCCAGGAGGATCTCGTGTTCCCTTGCAATTCTCACCATGGCTTCCAGGTCAGTAATGCGTAACAGGGGGTTCGTTGGTGTTTCAATCCAGATCATTCTGGTTGTCGGTTTGATAGCAGTGCTGACGGCATCCGCATCAACTGAATTGACATAAGTTGTTGACAGGCCGTACCGGTTAAGGACGTTGTCCAGATGCCGTGTTACACCACCGTACACGTCATCACCACAGATGACATGATCACCTGAGCTGAGCAGCTTGAACGCAGCATCCACGGCAGACATTCCACTGGCGAAACTGATCGCGTACTCCGCGCTTTCTATCGCCGCAAGGTTTGCTTCCAGTACCTGCCGAGTAGGATTAGAAGAGCGGGTGTAGTCGAAACCTTTGTCTTTACCAACCTCTTCGAGCACGTAGGTGGCGGTTTCATATATTGGTGGCAGGATAGAACCAGTTGTGGGGTCGGGTGTAATGCCAGCGCGAACAACTTTAGTATCAAATTTCAACAGTGCGTCTCCGGTTGATGGTGAGGTG
>LUSG01000147.1 GCA_001629395.1 Gammaproteobacteria bacterium REDSEA-S15_B12
TTCGTGCCATTCAGCAATCGACTCGTCGGGATATTCTTCAAAACAAAGGTCGTCTGCTGTGGCGAAGGTTTCAATCCAGTCCGGCTTATACTTCAGCATAATATGTGTGTAGTAGGGAGTTTTGGGTAAGGCAGAATCAACAGAACTGGCCACTGGATGTAGCAATTCCGGCCAGGTGCTGTTCCAGGCCCAGAGGTGGCTGCCGCAGTGCCGGCAGAACCGGCGGTGATGGTTACTCTGCCTTGAATCGGGCGACAGCAAAGCCCGATAGGTTTCGAGGTGTTCTTCCCCATCAATCTTCAGCGTCTTAGCGTCTGCTGAGAGATTGACAGTGTAGCCTTCTCCACCACTCGTTTTTCGACAGATCGAGCAGTAACATTTTTGGTATGGGTAGGGCCCATTGGAGTCGACCTCATACTTTACGGCCTGGCAGTGACAGCTTCCACGTATCTTCATAGTGATGCTTTCATCGGTGTAGTCAGGACCACTCCAATATAACGTTTCATGGTTATTTTCCTTTAGTCAGGTCTAAAAGCATCAGGCAATCTAGACAGGTGAAAAGTTATTCATGACCACCCAGTCGGGTCGGACTGAACCGCGATGTTTGTTCTCCACAGAGTTTAGCGTTAGCGAAATTAGGGCGCGGTCCCAAGGCGACATATTTGATGCCGAACCATGAATGATATTTGCATTGGCAAATATGACCGAGCCGGCAGGCCCTTTGGGTGCAACCACACCATTCACTTCGATTGCGCTTGCAACTTGGCGATTGTTTAGTGCGCGAATCGGGTAGGGGGTGGTGGTATCGTCCACATTATTCATTATAGCTTCACCCCGATGCGAGCCCGGCACCAGCATCAAGGGTCCATTGAATTCGTTGACCTCATTCATAAAGATCAGCACGTTGACCAATCGATTAGCCGGCATACCGTCGTCAATAAGGTACGTTGAGTAGTCCTGGTGCCACTGCCATATATCCCCGGCAAATGCCCTTTTCAGATTCAGAATACACTGAAACACGTAAACATCGCTGTCCAGGATCTGCTTGACTGGATCAATGATTGATTGATTTCTGATCAGTTTGTCTGCGGCCTTACTGTAGGTATGTATATTCATCAAGGATCTGACCGTTTGGGAGTCCTTCTCGAATATGACTTCGGGTCTTTCAAGCGTACATAGTTCAGGTAACTGAGTCATCACTGCGCTGATTTCAGCCAGAGGTAACAGTTCGGGAACAAAGACATAACCCTCATTTGAGTAGTTGCATAGTTGGGCGGTACTCAACATCGTGTTTTGTCCAGAATTTTCCAAGCTAAAAGTATTATAGAAACGAATGGGGGTTTTGACTGGCAATCTATTCGTAGATGTATTGACAGTGAAATGAGTCGATTCATGGTTTCTATCGTATTTGCTGCGTATCTTTCTTTACTAGTTATACATTCGTTGGCTTTGGTAGCCGACCTTGTACGTATCGAAATACGGCGTTTGCAATGCCAGTGAATAAGAACAGGGCCGCAGCAAACACAATTGGCCAATAAGCAATACCGGTTGTATCAAATAGCCAGCCGGCAATCCAGGGTGTGGGCGTCGTGACAAGGTAGTAACTACTAAAGAAAACTCCAATTCCGAATGCACGTCGACGAGGAGCCATTGCCTGTGTTGTTAACGCCATAATGATGCCTGCGGGAGCCATACCGATGAGCCCAAATAACAGGCTCAGCCCCACTGCGAACTGCGTCCAGGGCAATAGAAGTAGCGACGTGATACCGCCGGCTAGGCAACAATAAAGAATAGCATCTGGTTTTCTAAGCCTATCAGATATCTGGCCGCACATAGCTCCCGAGAACAACATAACCCAGCTGGCCAGACTGATGATTGTTGCGGCCCCAGTTGTTCCGTAACCCCCATCAATCAACTGAGGCGAGCAGGGTGAGCGTGAGTTCGTTGCTAGGTAGTCCCCACTGGCGTGGATGAGCATGATCCTTGGCAAATTCAGGCGTTCGATATACGGAAAATACACCCAACGCGCCCAACCCACAGTAGATCGATGCTGCAACAAATGCCATACGCCAATCAAAAAGAGCAGCCAACCAAACGTGCCCTATCTGACCCATGGCAATCCCAAACGGCCAACTCATCACAAGTACAGCCATAGCGGTAGCTAACTCCTTGCCATCAAACCAATCAGCCACCATCTTTGTAAAATAGATATTAGTGACCACAAAACCAATGCCACAGATGAATCGCGCCACGGCAAACATGCTAAAGCTGGTCGCAATAATTGCGGATACCCCCCCCAGTGCCAACAATACTAATCCGATTGTGACGAGTAGCCGGTCGCTGGTATAACGTCCCGCGAACCCACAGGGTACCGCAAGCACCATTCCAGGCAGAAGAAACGCACCAATCAGCATCCCTATTTCGGCAAAATTAAAGCCAAAAATATCAACCAAGTGGTCGGATACAGAGCCGAGTGTCTGGAACTGAAAACCCAGTCCGGTACGACTGGCAAACAATACAGCCAAGATCATCCACCGGTGAGATGGTTTGTTCACATTAGTACGTTTCGGCGATTACTTCGATGTTAAACAGGCGATTGTCCACTAGATATCATGCTAGTGGTAATTACTAAGTAGGTCAGCGGGCCTTCTGTGGATCAC